>JAICLM010000006.1 GCA_025927435.1 Thermoleophilia bacterium
CCGAAGACCGTCGAGAACTTCCGCAAGCTCGCCGGGGACGGCTTCTACGACGGCGTCGTCTTCCACCGCATCATTCCGGACTTCATGATCCAGGGCGGCGACCCGACCGGAACCGGCTCGGGCGGGCCCGGCTACACGTTCGAGGACGAGTTCAACGACCACCCCGTCGTGCGCGGCGCGCTCGCGATGGCGAACGCCGGCCCGAACACGAACGGCAGCCAGTTCTTCATCGTCACCGCGGGCGCGTGCCCGTGGCTCGACGGCAAGCACACCGTCTTCGGCCAGGTGACGAACGGGATGGACGTCGTGGACGCGATCTCGGCGCTCGAGACGGACGCGGCGGACCGCCCGCACGAGTCCGTCGTCATCGAGCGGATCGATCTCTGAGCCTCGCCCAGAGCGGTAGCCCGTACCAGAGCGAGACGACGACGCCGAAGAGCGCGGCGGCCGCCCCGATTGCGGCTCCCCGGGAGACCACCGAGTCGACCACGAGCAGCACGACTGCCTCGAGCGAGACAGCCGAGGCCGCGATTCCCGCGATCGAGAGCCGATTGCCGATCCGCACGATGCGCTCCTTGTCGCCGTGGCGGAAGCGGAGCCGGTGGTACGAGCTCGGGGCGGTGAGCAGCGCGACCGCCACCGCGGTCGACAGAAAGGCAACGACGAACACGTCGCGCTGGAAGGAGGTGACGCGCGTCCAGCCGTTGGCGAACGGGACCGCGAGCAGGAAAGCCAGGAGCACCGTGACGCCCGGAAGGACGACGCGCAGCTCGTTCAGCAGCTCGATCAGCTCGCGATCCGCGCGCTCCTTCGGGGTCTCCTCCTCCGGGGGCGTCTCGTCGGGCATGCCCGGACGCTACTGGCTCGCGCCGCCCGAGTTAAAGGTCTGCAGCGAATCGGCCGAATCCCGGCTTACATGGGTGCTTACATGCGGCTTTCAGATCCCTTAGATGCGGCTCACCCACACCTGCTCTGATGCTCTCGTGCCCGGACTGACGCGACGCCTCTTGCTCGCCGTCCTGGCGACGCTGGCGCCGGCCGTAGCCGCCTCTCCGGCCGGCGCCGCCGGGCACACCTCTCATGCCACGGTGAAGGCCCGCCCCAATGTCGGGATCGTCAACATCTACACGACGCTCGGCTACGAGCACGGGCGCGCCGCCGGCACCGGGATGATCATCTCGCGCTCGGGCGAGGTCCTGACGAACAACCACGTGATCAGCGGTGCGACGAAGTTCAAGGTCGTGGACGTCACGACCCACCGCAAGTACTCCGCCACCGTGGTGGGCTACTCGGTCCCCCGCGACATCGCGGTCCTTCACCTCGCGCACGCCGCGGGCCTGCGAACGGTCAAGCGCGGAGGCGCCGTCCCCCTGCACGTCGGGATGAAGGTCGTGGCGCGCGGGAACGCGCAGGGCCGCGGCGGGCCGCCGAAGACGGCGCGGGGACGGATCATCGCCCTCCACCAGCAGATCCAGGCGCGGGACGAGGCCGGAGACACGGAGACGCTGAACAACGTGATCGCGACGAATGCGCCCGTCGTGCCGGGATACTCCGGCGGGCCGCTCGAGAACAGCCAGAACCGCGTCCTCGGCATCGTGACCGCCGGCTCGACCTCGGGCGCACACCGGGGCTTCGCGATCCCGCTCAAGCAGGCGCTGCAGATCGTCCGCCGGATCGAGAGCGGCAAGTCGAACGCGACCGTGCACGTCGGGCCGACGGCGTTCCTCGGCGTCGGGTTCAACGACAGCAGCGCGAAGATCGGGCAGATCCTCGCGGGGAAGCCCGCCGATGTCGCGGGCCTCGTCGTCGGGGACGTCATCACCGCGCTGAACGGCACCGCGATCTCGTCGAGAGCGGACGTCCGGCAAACGGTGCTGACCCTCGTGCCGGGCGAATCCGTTCCGATCGGCTGGACGGACACGAACGGCGTGGCTCAGACCGGCACGATCACGCCGATCAGCGGCCCGCCGCAGTAGCCGCCTGCGCCTGCCTCCGCGCGTAAACAGAGGAGACGAGGAGGAGGAGCGGGTGGCGGGAATCGAACCCGCGTAACTAGCTTGGAAGGCTAGGGCTCTACCATTGAGCTACACCCGCGAAGCGCTGGGTACGGTAGCGAGATGCATCCCTCGGCGGAGGCGATCGCGCTCGCCCCTGCGCTTGCGATCGGACTGGCGCTCGCGTACCGGAGCACCCTGCTCTCGCGTCCACGCCTCGCCGCCGGCGTCCTCGGCGTCGGGCTCGTCTTCGCGGCGTTCAGCACCGGGCTCCAGCCGCTCGCCACGCACACGTTCCTCTGGGCGCACCTGCTGCAGAACGTCGTCCTCGCGGAATGGGCTCCCCTCCTGCTCGTGCTCGCGATCCCGTCGGAGCTCGCCGATCGGGCGGCGGGGTTCCCGCTCTTCCGGCCGCTCGTCGCGCTCCCGCTCTGGCTCGCTGCCTACTACACGTGGCACCTGCCGTGGATCTACGACGCGGCGCTCCGCCATCCGCATTCGCTCCTCCACGTCGAGCACCTCACCTACCTCGCCGTGGGCGTCTGCGTCTGGTGGCCCGTCGTGCACGGGAAGAGCTCGGCCGGGGCGAAGGCCGCCTACCTCTTCGCCGCCTTCGTGCTGGCCTCGCCGCTCGGCCTGCTCCTCGCATTGATCCCGCGCGCGATCTATCCGTTCTACGTCCACGCGCCGCGCACCTGGGGGCCCGGCCCGCTCGCCGACCAGCAGATCGCCGGGGTGACGATGGCGGCGGAGGAGGCGGCCGTCTTCTTCGGAGCCTTCGCGGCCTATCTGCTCCGCTTCCTCGCCGACGAGCAGGCGAGCGGGCAGATCAGGCCGAGCGGGACGACACCTGCAGCTCGCGCTCGGCCGGCCGGCCTGCGCGCAGCTCCCGGCTCCGCTCGGTCTCGGCATTGAGCTCGGCGCCGAGCAGCAGGGCGATCGCGGCGAGCCACAGCCAGGTCAGCATGATGATCACCGCCGCGAGCGATCCCCAGGTCTTGTTGTAGGACGCGAACGCCGAGGTGTAGAACGCAAATGCGCCGGACGCGGCGAGCCAGACGATCGTGGCGAACACCGAGCCGACCGACAGGAAGTGCCAACGCGGATGCTCGACGTCCGGCCCGAGGTAGAGCAGCGTCGCGAACGCGGCCAGGAGCCCCGTGAGCAGGATCGGCCACTGGGCGATCCACCAGATCCAGCCGATCGCGCCCGAGAGCGGGCCGGCATGGGCTGCGACGAGCTGCTCGAGCGGCGGGCCGAAGATGAGCAGCACCGCCACCAGCACGAACGCGAACCCGATCACCGCGACCATCTGGACGGCGACGAACCGCTTCATGACGAACTTGCGCCCGTCCTTGCGCTCGTAGGCGAGGTTGACGGCGGTCATGTACGTCGTCATGGCGCTCGTCGTCGACCAGAGCGCGAGTACGAATCCGACGGCCGTCATGACGATTCCGGTCGACGGGTTCGCGTCGAGCCGGTGCAGGCTCTGGCCGAGCAGGCTCGTGGCCGCCGCAGGCATCACGTGGGAGAAGTGCGCCATGAGCGACGAGATCGTGTCCGGCCCGACCACCAGTGTGAAAACGCCTACCGTTACGAGCAGGACCGACGGAATCGCGAAGAAGGTCGAGTACGCCAGCGCCGACGCGAGCATCGTTCCGTTGTCATCCATGAAGCCCTTGAACGCGCGCACGAAGATCGCGCGCCAGTCCCGGAAGGAGAGGTCGCGCAGGCCCGGGTCGGGGAGGCGCGACTCCCTTCTCTCCGGCTGCGGAGTCCGCTCGTCCTCGACCGGCGCCTCGTCGGGCAGCGGCCGGCCTGCGTCGACCGCAGGCTCGACTCGACGCTGCTCCTCGCGCGTACGCATGCCCTGAGAACGAGGCTGTTCGAGATTTGGTTGCGGAATCGGGGTGGGCAGACTCGAACTGCCGGCCTCCCGGCCCCAAACCGGGCGCTCTACCAGGCTGAGCTACACCCCGCGAAGGACCCAGTGTAAGTCCGCTACTCGGATTCGATCAGGGTGCGCAGCTCGGCGAGCTTCTCGCCGCGCAGCTCGTCGCGCTCGCCGCGGTCGATGCGGGCGAGCAGCTCGCGGACGAGCGGGGCCAGCTCGAGCGGGTTGAACGGCTTCGTCACGTAGTCGACTCCGCCGATGTCGAGCCCGCGGGCGCGGTCGCGGAACTCCGCCCGCGCCGTGAGGAAGATGATCGGGATGCCGCGGGTGCGGTCGTCCTCCAGCAGCTCCTCGGCGACCCTCCAGCCGTCGAGGCCGGGCATCATCACGTCGAGGAGCACGACGTCGGGCTGCTCGTCCCGCGCGAGGTCGAGGCCCGTCGTCCCGTCCGCGGCTTCGAGGACCTGGATCCCTTCGGCCTCGAGGTTGACCCGACAGAGCAGCCGGATCGGCGCCTCGTCGTCGATCACGAGCACCCGCGTCTTGCCCGCCTCGCTCACCGGCCGCGTATGCCCGTCCGTCACGGCATTCATGCTCGCTCCTGCGCTGCCGGCAGCTCGAAGGCGAAACGGGATCCCTCGCCCTCCTGCGACGACACCCAGATCCGGCCGCCCATGGCCGTCACGAGGCCGCGGGCGATGAACAGGCCGAGCCCGGTTCCGCCGGCGCCGGCGCGCAGCTCGGCGTCCGACCCGCGGTAGAACTTGCGGAAGATCTGCTCCTGGTCGGACTGCGGGATTCCGATCCCCTCGTCGGCGACGCTCACCTCGACCGTGTCTTGCCGCCGGACGGCACCGACGGTCACGGTCCCTCCGTCCGGCGAGTAGCGCAGCGCATTCTCCACCAGGATCGAGCACACCTGCCGCAGCTTCTCCGGGTCCGCTTTCGCGGCGAGCGGCTCCTCGGGCAGGTCGATGACGAACCGATGGCCGTTCGCCTCGGCGTCCGTGACCGTGTCCAGCACCTGTCCGACCACGTCACGTACATCGGTCTCGGCGAGGTCGACCTGGAGGTCCCCGGTGTCGAGGCGGGCGACATTGAGGAGCGTGTCGACGATCGAGGTCAGCCGCTGCGACTCGGAGGCGATGTAGCGAAGGAACGTCTGGCGCTCCTCCTCGCCGAACATGACGTCCTGGCGCAGCAGCGTCTCGGCGAAGCCGTAGATGGAGGTGAGAGGCGTGCGGAGCTCGTGCGAGACGGTGCTCACGAAGTCGGACTTGACCTGCTCGACCAGCCGGTCGCCCGAGATGTCGCGGAAGGCGAAGATACGGCCGGCGACGGCGCCGAGCGGGTCGCGCATCACCGCTTCGGTAACCGAGAGCCAGACCTCCTCGCGACCGCGCATGATCGGGACGAGGCGCTCGCCGCGCGCGGCCTCGTCGGGCGACTCGAGGCTGCGCTGCAGCACGTCGACCGGTGCGCGGCCGAGAGCGAGCGAGGCGGGGACACCCGTGATCAGCTCAGCGGCGCTGTTCCAGAGCACGACCTTCCCGTCGCGGTCGACGGCGACGATCCCCTCGGCGATATTCGCGAGAATCGCGACCGACCGCTCCCGCTCAAGCGCGACCCGCTGGTAGAGCTCGGCGTTCGAGAGCGCGGCCGACGTGCTCGCGGCGACCGCTAGCAGCGCCTCGATCTCCTCCTCCCGCCACTCGCGCGGCACGGAGGCGTAGACCGCGAGAATGCCGAGTGTTGCTCCCTCCGCGCCGCCGACGGGCACGCCGAGGAACGCCGAGTGACCCGCCTGGAGCATGGGGTCGAGGCCGCGCAGGCGCTCGTCGTCGCCGGCCTGCGCCAGCGCGACCGGAGCTCCCGACTGGAGGACGTCGCCCGAAAGCCAGCCGCTCGCCGGGCTCCGCGAGCCGAGCGCAGCCTCGGCGCCTACGCCGGCCGCCGCCGTGACGACGAGCTCCTCGCCCTCGAGCAAGCGGAATGCTCCGGCCTCGGCGTTGACGAGGGCCGGGGCCTGCTGCACCACCTCGTCGAGCACCGCCGCCGGATCGAGCTCGCTCGTCAGCAAGCGCCCGGTTCGGGTCAGCTGCTGCGCAAGCGCCCGGGCGCCACGCTCGGCCTCGAACAGCTCGCTGCGCTCCAGGGCGGCGCGGGTGGCGTCTGCCAGGTGACGCGCGAGCTCGAGGTCGTCGTCGTCGAAGGAGCGCTCCTCCGCGAAGAAGATGAGCACGAGGCCGCGCTCCGCATCGCGCGGTGCGTCGACCGGCACGGAGATGAGCGACAGATACTCGTTCTCTTGAGCGCCCTCGCGCAGGTCGGGCAGCAGCCGGTCGTCGTCCGAGATCGAGGACGAGACGACGATGCGGCCCTCGACCGCAGCGCGGAAGAGCGGGCTCTGATTCCCCCAGGCTCGCTCGGCCAGGATCTTGCGCAGGTCGGCAGGGAGCTCGTACGCCCCCACCGCCTCGAGCCGCCCGCTCGAAGGCACGAGCACTGCGGCGGAGGTGCCGCCGAGCGCCTCCGCGGCGGCCTGGGCGATCGCCTCGAGCGTCGCCGCGCGGGAGAGGGACTGCCCGAGAGCCGACGCGATCCGGTAGAAGCCGCGCTGGATCCGCGCCTGCCGCGCGCTCTGCGTGAACATCTCGGCGTTCCGCAGTGCGAGCGACGCGAGCCCGGCGAAAGCGCCGAGGATGTCCGCGTCCCGCTCCGCGAAGCGGCGCCCCTCACGCCGGCCGACACCGATCACGCCGCGCACCTCGTCGCTCCAGAACATCGGTGCGGTGATCACGTCGGTGAAGCCGTCGTAGGCCGGGTGCGGAACCGGCGCCGCCAGCTCCCCGTACGCGCTCTCGATCAAGGGCCGCCCCTCGCGGAGCGCCGCGCCCGCGAGGCCCTGGCCCAGCGGAAACTCGAAGCCGAGCAGCGAGCGGTCGAAGCCGTGCACGGCGACGCAGCGGAAGAGGCCGCGTTCGGCGTTGAGGAGATAGCAGTCGGCGGCGTCGGCGTCGAGGAGCTGGGCGAGCTGGTCGGCGAGCCTCTGCAGGACCACGGGCAGATCGAGCTCGCTGCTGAGCACGTGTGCCGCCCGGAGCAGAGCGGCCTGCTGGGCGAGCTGCTCCTCGTTCCGTTTCAGAGCCTCCTCGAGCGCGACACCGGCTCGCACGCGCTCGAGGGCCACCGCCGCCTCGGACGCGAGCGTCTGCATCACCGCAAGGTCCTCGTTCGAGAAGACGCGAGGCTCGTCGAGGGTCGCGACCGAGATCACCGCCGTCACCCGCTCCTCGACGAGCAGCGGGACGAACGCGGCGCTCTTCGCTCCCACGGCGTCGGCCAGCCTGCGGCTGACGACTCCCGAGCTCGCGGTGTCGTAGACGGTCAGCGTCGTCGCCTCGAACACCGCGCTCGCGATTCCCGACGGCTCGCGCTCGAGGTCGAGATGCATCTCCCGCCACCAGTCGACGTCCTCGCCACCGGAGCGCGCGAGATAGCCCGTCGCCTCGCGCCCGTCGTCGGAGACGATGGTCAGCGCCGCGAAGCCGAGGTCGAAGAGCTCCGCGAGCTCGTCGAGGAGCGTGCGGGCGACGCCTTCGACGTCGGCGGTGCGGGCGAGCTCGTCCGCAACCCGGCTGACGCTCTCCAGCTCTCTCGTGGGATTTCCCCGCCGGGCCTGTCCGGAGACGCTGCGGCGCAGGACGGCAGGCAGGAGCACCACGGCGGCCGCGGCGCGGCCGAGCGCGCGAACGGTCGGGAGCAGGTGTGGGGTCCGCACTGGGCGGAGGAGATTGTACGGAGCCGCGTCTGGCGAGGCCAGAAAATGAGCCTTCCGGGCGTTCCGGGGCGCCGGCCGGGAAAGTCCGGAAAATGGAAAAGCCCGCCGCTCGGGGGGTCGGTGCGGCGGGCTCTCCCGATTGCTCCCCGCAAGGCGTCGAAGACGCCGCGGTTCGCATCGCCCAGTGCCTGGGAGGGTAGAGACCGTTTGCGACCCGGACAATGGGCCGTACGGCCCATCTTTGTACGCAGGAAAGATCGCCTCGTGGGGATGCTCGCCTCTCACTCGCCTCTAACCCACCGCGGCTATCGTGGCCGGGCCGTGGTGAAACGCCTTCTCCTCGCCTCACCGCGAGGCTACTGCGCGGGCGTCGAACGGGCGGTCGAGACGGTCGAACGGGCCCTCGCGCTCTACGGGAGCCCGGTCTACGTCCGCAAGCAGATCGTCCACAATTCCCACGTCGTCGAGGACCTGCGCGCACGCGGAGCGGTCTTCGTCGACACGCTCGCCGACGTGCCGGAGGGCGCGAACGTCGTGTTCTCCGCACATGGAATCGCGCCGGCGGTGCGCCGTGAGGCGGAGGAGCTGCGCCTGACGACGATCGACGCGACCTGCCCTCTCGTCACCAAGGTGCACGCGCAGGCGCGCCGCTACGCCGACGCCGGCTACGCGCTCGTGCTCATCGGGCATGCGGGGCACGAGGAGGTCGAGGGCACGCTGGGCGAGGCGCCCGACTCGGTCGTGCTGGTTCAGTCGGTGGAGGAGGCCGAGCAGGTCTCGCTCCCGGCCGGCCGGCCGCTGGCGTACATCACCCAGACGACGCTCTCGGTCGACGAGACCGGAGAGATCGTGGCGATCCTGCGCCGCCGGTTCCCCGAGATCGAAGGGCCGGCCCGCGAGGACATCTGCTACGCGACCTCGAACCGCCAGTGGGCCGTGAAGGAGCTGCTGCGCGAGATCGACCTCCTGCTCGTGGTCGGCTCGGCGAACTCCTCGAACTCACTGCGGCTCGTGGAAGTCGCCCGCGCGGACGGGACGCCGGCCCACCTGGTCGACGACGTCGGCGGCATCGACGAGAGCTGGCTCGAGGGTTGCGAGACGGTCGGCCTCACCTCGGGCGCCTCTGCGCCGGAGCGCCTCGTGGCCGAGGTGTGCGCGTGGTTCACGGCTCGCGGCGCCGAGGTCTGCGAGCAGAACGCCGTGCACGAGGACGTGAGCTTCAAGCTGCCCGTCGAGCTGCGCCGCGCCGAGCGCGCCGCGGCCTAGCTCTTCTCGAGAGCGAGTTCCTCGCCGGCGACGCGGAGCTCGGTGGCGAGCACCTCGCGCGCGATCCAGTCGCCGTGGCGATCGGCGAGCTGCTGGTGCGACTCGGGCACCGTGAGGACGATCCGGTCGGTCAGCTCCAGCCCGCGCTCCTTGCGCAGGGAATTGACGGTGTGAATGACCTCGTAGGCCTCGCCCTCGAGCACGAGCTCGTCGTCGAGGTCGAGATCGAGCGCGACCGTGACGCCGTCGCCCGAGGCGACGGCCCAGCCCTCCTTTCCACCGCGCTCGACGAGCACTTCGTCCGGCCCCAGCTCGTGCCCTGCCACGCGGAAGCGGCCGTCGGGCAGCTCCTCGAACTCACCGGCGGCGAGTGCCTCGCGCACCGCGCCGAGCTCCTTGCCGAGCTTCGGACCGAGCTTCGGCAGGTTCGGCTTCAGGCGGAGCTCGACCGCCTCGACCGTCCCGAGCTCGACGTCCTTCACCCGCAGCTCGTCTGCGACCTCCTCGACATGGCCGTCGAGGCTCGTGCCCTCGACGACGAGCCGCCGCAACGGCTGCCGCAGCTTGATGCCCGAGGTCGAGCGCGCCTGCCGGCCGAGCTCGACGACGCGCCGCACCGAGGCGATCTCGTTCAGGAGGCCGCGATCCGGCTCGGCTACCTCGGGCCAGCCCGCGAGGTGCACCGACTCCGGCCCGTCGAGCACGAGCGTGCGCCACAGGTGGTCGGTCACGAAGGGAAGAATCGGCGCGAGAACCCGCAGCGCCTGTACGAGCGCGTACCAAAGGGTCTGCAACGAGGCCTCGTCGCCGTCCCAGAACCGGCGCCGCGAACGACGGATGTACCAGTTCGAGAGATCGTCGAGGTACGCCTCGAAGTCGCGCATCACGTCGGGCGAGAGCCAGCGCTCGTAACCGCCGGACGCGTCGGCGACGAAGGCGTGCGTTCGCTCGACGAGCCAGCGGTCGAGCGGCTCGACGGGGCCTGGCTGCAGGGTCTCCCACGACGGCCGGAAACCGGCGACGTTCGCGTAGTCGACGAAGAACTTGACCGAATGCCAGAACGTGAGGAGCTTGCGCTTGACCTCCTCGGCCGGGCCATAGCCGAACAGGAGGTTGCGATCGGGAGGCTGGGCCGCGAACTGCCAGCGCATCACGTCCGCCCCCATCCGCTCGAAGGCCTCCTCGGCGGGGATGGTGTTCCCCCAGGAGGCGTGCATCTCGCGGCCGGTCTCGTCGAGCATTTTCTCGTACCCGAGGACGCGCCGGAACGGGGCGCCGCCCGTCAGGACGACGGACATGAAGAGCTGCGAGTAGAACCAGAGGCGGATCTGCTCGCGCATCTCGCTGACCCAGTCGGCGGGGAACCACTTCTCCCAGTAGGCGTGATCCGGGAGGTCTGCCTTCGTCAACCCTCGTGCCGCGCCGGTCGCGTACCCCTCCTCGATCCAGGTCGGACTTTGCCAGCCGAGGGTCGAGAAGGGAACGATTCCGGCGTCGAGCCAGACGTCGCCGACCTCCCGGATCCGCTCGACCGCCTCGCCGCACTCCGCGCAGCGCACGGGGACGCGGTCGATCCACGGCCGGCGAAGCTCCTCGAGCTGGTCGAGCCCGGAGACGGCGCGCTCCTCGAGCTCCGCGCGTGACCCGATGACGTTGAGATGCCCGCAGGAGCACGGATAGAAGGGCAGCGGCAGGCCGTAGTAGCGGCGGCGGGAGATGTTCCAGTCGCCCATGTTGCGGAGCCAGTCGTCCATCCGCTTCCCCATGTACTCCGGCGTCCACTCGACCGTCGCGTTCGCGTCGAGCATCTGCTGCCGCAACACGCGGACCGAGATGAACCAGTCGTCCGCGATGCGGAAGATCAGGGGCGTGTGGCAGCGCCAGCACTCGGGATAGCGGTGCTCGTGCAGACCGGCCTCGACAAGGACGCCCTTCTCCTCGAGGTTGCCGATGATCTGCTCCGCCGCCTCGGTGGTCGAGAGGCCGTGCAGCCAGCCGAAGCTGTCGTAGAACCGTCCCGACTCGTCGACCGGCTGCACCACCTCGAGCCCGTGCACCTGCGCGAGCTCGAAGTCCTCGGTGCCGCAGCCGGGGGCGATGTGGACGATGCCGGTGCCCTCGTCCATGGAGACGTCGTCCCACGGGATGACGCGATGGTCGACGTGCGTGATGTCGTCGAACGGGCCGCGGTACATCCAGCCGACGAGGTCGGCGCCCGGCCGCCGGTCCTCGAGGTCCTCGTCCGGATAGCGGGCGGCGGCGACCCACTCGCCGTTCTGCCGGCGCCCGTACTCCGCCTCCGGATTGACGGCGGCCGCGACGTTGGCGGGCAGCGTCCACGGGGTCGTCGTCCAGACGACGAGGTACTCGCCAGGCCGCTCGAGCAACGGCAGGCGGACGTACAGGGACGGATCGGCGCGGTCGACGTACGAACCGATCAGCTCGTGCTGGGAGATGGACGTGCCGCAGCGCGGACACCACTCGGTCGAGCGGTGGCCGAGGTAGAGCCAGTCCCGCTCGTGGACGGACTTCAGCATCCGCCAGACGTACTCGATGTTCGTGTCGCTGAAAGTGAGGTAGTCGTTACCCCAGTCCATCCACTGGCCGAGCCGGATCGAGCCACGGGTCAGCGCCTCGGACGAGCGCACGACCACCTCGCGGCAGCGGCGCGCGAACTCCTCGAGGCCGAAATCCTCGATCTCGCGCTTCGAGTTGAGCCCCAGCTCGCGCTCGACGCCCACCTCGATCCAGAGCCCCTGCGAGTCGAACCCGTTCTGGTACCGCTGGTCGAAGCCGCGCAGCGCCTTGTAGCGCTGGAAGACGTCCTTCAGCGTCCTCCCCCAGGCCGTGTGGACGCCGAGCGAGAACCTGTTCGCGGTGACCGGCCCGTCGACGAACGAGAACGTCGGGCCGCCGCGGTTCTGCTCGCGCAGCTTCGCGAACGTGCCCTCGGCCTCCCACCGCGCGAGCATCTCCTCCTCGAGGCGAGGATGGTCGGGTTTGTCCGATAGAGGCTGGAAGATTGGCTCCCGCATCGGGAAGCCAAGTCTAGGCTGAGGCGTTCCTACCTCTGGCAGGCTGGGTAGAACCCTCCTCACTCTCAGGCAACACCGAAAGGAAACGATGGCAAACGACGTAACCGACGCCACCTTCGAAACCGAGGTCCTCCAGGCCGACAAGCCCGTCCTCGTGGACTTCTGGGCCGAGTGGTGCGGTCCGTGTCACGCGGTCGCTCCGGTTCTCGAGCGGATCGCCGACGAGCGCGATCTCAAGCTCGTCAAGGTGAACATCGACGAGAACCAGGACCTCGCGATGAAGTACGGGATCCAGTCGATCCCGAACATGATGCTCTTCGAGGGCGGCGCCCCGAAGGCCTCCGCCGTCGGCGCGATGCCCAAGGGGATGCTCGAGCGCCAGCTCGGCTTCGACAGCTGAGAGAGCGCGGCTCTTCGCTGCAAGCGCCGGCGGCGAAGCCGCCGGCCCGCGGCGAAGACCCGATCAGCCGCCTTCGGCGGCCGGGTCGGCCGCGCTCTACAGCGCCCTCACGAAAGTCGTCGAGCTACTCGGTCGTCTGGGCCGGGTCGCGGCCCTCGACGAAGCGAATGAAGTCGGCGTGCTTTGCGAGATACGCCTCGAGCTCCCCAAGACCCGCGCCGGCCCAGTCCTCGAGCCAGGTCTCGGCAATGTCGTCCTCGATGCGATGGAAGCCGCGCTCGCTCACTGCTGGGCATGATCGACACGAAGGCGGACAATGGCCATGGGCCGTTCGGCTCAACTTCACGGCCGGCCGGACCTAAGCGATTTCGAGGAGGAGAGAGCGATGCACGACAACCCGGGTTCCACCGACGAGGAGCAGGAGCTCGCGCAGACCGATCGGATGGACGAGGAGGAGGAGCAGCGCAGCGGCTACGCGCCCGCCGCGGCTGCCGACGAAGACGAGAGCGAGGAGTAGCCTCGCCGCGCCGTTCCGCTACCCAGCACGAGCTCGCCCGCATCGAGCTGCTCGCCGGATTGCCCGGGGAGACGCTGGCCCGGCTCGGGCAGCGCCTGGAGCGCGAGGAAATCGCACCCGGCACCGTGCTCGTGCGCGAAGGCGAGGCCGACGACCGGTTCTACGTCCTCCTCTCCGGCGTCCTCGCCGTCAGCCAGCGCGACGTCGGCGCGCGCAGCGTGCTGCGGCCCGGCGACTACTTCGGCGAGGTCGCGCCCGCGATGGACATTCCGCGAACGGCGACCGTCTCCGCCATGACCCCCGCGGTGGTCGCAAGCTGCGACCGGGCGACGTTCGACGAGCTGCTGCGGCCGCTCTTCGCCGACGACGCCTAGGCGGTCTCGGCGAGGATCGCGTCGCTGAAGGCGGGCCACGCTTCCTTCGCCCAGTCGCCGAAGGGCAAGTCGGTGAGTACGCCGCAGGCTAGCCCCACGTCTGGATCAACCCAGAGAAAGGTGCCGCTCGCGCCGAAGTGGCCGAACGTTCGCTCGGAGTTGTGCGAGCCGGTCCAGTGGGGAGACTTCGCGTCCCTCAACTCGAAGCCGAGGCCCCAGTCGTTCGGCTCCATCCGGCCGAGGCCGGGCAGGACGCCGGCGAGGCCGGGAAGCTGGACCGTCTTCGCCTCGCCGAGCGTCTCGGCCGCCACGAGCGTCGGCTGGAGGAGCTCGCGGCCCAGCGCGAGCAGGTCGCCGAGCGGGCCGCGGTAGGCGTGTGCCGGAGAGCCGGTGAGGCGGCCCGACAGGCCGAGCGGCCCGACCACGGCAGCCGCGAAGTAGTCGGCGAAGGGCATCTCCGCGCGCTGCTCGAGCAGGCGGGCGGCGAGCTCGATGCCGGTGTTCGAGTAGATGCGACGCCGGCCCGGCTCGGCGATCGGCTCCTCGCCGTCGACGGGAAGGCCGGACGCGTGAGCGAGCAGGTGGCGAACCGTCGCGCCGGGCGGCCCGGCCGGCTCGTCGAGATCGATCGTCCCCTCCTCGAGGGCCACGAGAATCGTCAGCCCGGTGAGGAGCTTCGTGACGGAGGCCCACGGCAGCTCGGCCTCGGTCGCCCCCTGCGTCGCCGCGACACCGTCCGCGCGCACCACTCCGGCGGCGGCCGTGTCCGCGCCCCAGCCCTCGATGGCGCGCAGCGCCTCCACCCACGGGATACTAGGAACGTGGCGCGCGTCACCGTCCCCGCGGTCTCGCCCTACGCCGACACGGTCGGGTATTGCCGCGCCGTGCGGGACGGTCGGCACATCTACGTCTCGGGAACCGCTCCCATCGGCATCGAGTCGGACGACCCGTACGAGCAGGCGAAGCGATGCCTCACGATCATCGTCGAAGCCCTGCGCGAGCTCGGCGCCGAGCCCGAGCACGTCGTGCGGACTCGGGTCTACATCGTCGACCCGGCCGACTGGGAGGCGGTCGGGCGCGCGCACGGCGAGGTGTTCGGCGAGATCCGTCCTGCCTCGGCGATGCTCGTCATCACCGGGACGCTCGATCCGGCCTGGAAGGTCGAGATCGAGGCCGACGCTCTCCTGCCCGAATGAGACTGCCGGTCCTCGCGGGGCTGTACGTCGCCGTCGTCCTCTCGGCGCAGGTCGGCGCGAACAAGATCATCGACCTCCCGCTCACGAACCTCCAGGCTCCGGGCGGCGTCTACGCGATCGGCGTGGCGCTCGCGCTCGTCCAGCTCGCGCACTACACGGGCGCGAGCCGGCGGGACGGGGCGGTCAACGCACAGCTCCTGATCGCGCTCGGCTTCATCGGGTCGGCGCTCTTCGCCGGGTACATCGCTCTCGTCGTGCACTCGGAGCCCGCGTTCCCCGGCCAGACGTTCGACGACGCGGTCGGGTCGACCTGGCGCATCGTCGCGGCCAGCCTCGCCGCGTTCATCGTCTCGGAGACCGTGGACAACCTCGTCGGGGCTCCGCTGCGCGGGCGCGTCCACGACGGGATCCGGGTCACGGTCTCGGCCGGAGCGAGCGCCCCGATCGACAGCCTCGTCTTCCTCGTCCTCGCCTTCGGCACCTCGGGACTGCACTTCTTCACCGGCCAGCTCGTGGGCAAGATCGCGTCGTCGGTGGTGATCGGGATCCCGCTCGTCTTGCTGGGCCGACGCTTTCTTCCTGCAAACCCGGGGGATATCGTCACTGCATGAGCGATTCGCTGATCCCGCCGTCGATCACGGGCAAAGGCTCGAGCTTCCCGCCGGGCGGAAGCGTGCTCGACCACGCCTTCGGCGCCAGCGACGCGTACACGCTCGGCGTCGAGGAGGAGTACATGCTCCTCGACGGCGAGACGTACGACCTCGTCCAGCACATCGACACCGTGCTCGAGGCAGTCGCCGGCCACGAGCTCGAGCCGCGGATCAACTCGGAGCTGATGCAGTCGGTGCTCGAGGTGGCCACGCCGGTCTGCCACACGCCGGCCGGCGTGCAGCAGCAGCTCCTCCGGATCCGGCGCTACGTCACGGACGTCGCGCGCGACAAGGGGCTGCGGGTCGGCTCGGCGGGCACGCATCCGTTCTCGCTCTTCGAGGCGCAGCGGATCACCGCCAAGGACCGCTACCGCGCGCTCGTCGACCAGATGCAGTACATCGCGCGGCGCGAGCTGATCTTCGGGATGCACGTCCACGTCGCGGTCGACGACCCGGAGAAGGCGATCCAGGTCGTCAACGGGCTGATCGCCCATCTCCCGGAGCTCGTGGCGCTGTCGGCGAGCTCGCCCTTCTGGCGCGGAGAGCCGACCGGCCTCCGCTCCTCGCGCCACATGGTCTTCGCCGCCTTCCCGCGGTCGGGGCCGCCGCCCCGGTTCCGCGACTACGCCGATTACGCGCAGGTCGTGAACCAGCTCGAAAGGACCGGCTGCATCCAGGACTACACGCACATCTGGTGGGACATCCGCCTCCACCCGCGTCTCGGCACCGTCGAGATCCGGATCTGCGACGCGGTGACGCGGCTCGAGGACGTGATCTCCATCACCGCGTACTGCCAGGCCCTCGTCAAGCACTACGCCGAGCTGGTCGAGCGCGGCGAGGAGATCCCCTCCTTCCATCGCATCCTCACGACCGAGAACAAGTGGCTGGCCGCCCGTTACGGCCTCTCGGCGCCGGTGATGGACCTGCACACCGGCCGCCGTAACCGGCTGCCGGTCGCTGCGCTCGTGCGGCGGACGCTGAAGACGCTGCGCCCGCATGCGCGCGACCTCGGCTCGGAGGGGGAGCTCGCGGGCATCGACGAGATCCTGCACCGCGGCAACGGGGCCGACCGGCAGCTGCACATCTTCAACGCGAACCGGGACATCGTCGAGGTGGCGAGGGAGATCGCCGAAGCGACGGAGGTCGCGCCCGAGCCCGAGCCGGCGGCCGCCGCGTAGGATCCGGCGATGCTCCAGGCCGGAGACAGGGCGCCGCTCGAGGCGGTGGTGTGGACGACGCCGCGTGAGCGCGCAAGCATCGGCGACCTCATCCACGACAAGCCGCTGCTGCTCCTCTTCTATCTCTTCGACTGGTCCTCGACCTGAACGAGCGAGCTCGAGCTCCTGCGTGACAGGAGAGCGGAGCTGCAAGGGGCCGGGACCGAGCCGTTCGCGATCTCGCGCGACTCGCCGTACACGCACGTCGCCTGGATGCAGGCGCTCGACCTCGACTTCCCGCTGCTCTCCGACTGGAACGCCGAGGCGACCCACGGGTTCGGCGTCGCGCACGAGCACAACGGGATGCGCGACGTGTCAGCGCGCACCGCGTTCCTCGTCGGCGTCGACGGCATCGTGAGCGGCGCCTGGGCCTACGAACCGAGCGAGCTGCCCGACCTCGACGAGCTGATCGCCGCGGCACAGGCCTTGTAGCCGTCCGCCGCATCGCGTTTACTCGCGACCATGGACACTCCACATCACGCCGAGGCCGCCCCCGACCGGCGCGCCTCGAACGCCGTCACCGCCGTGGTCGGACTCGCGGTCGTGGCCCTCGCGCTCGTCTTCGTCTTCAACACCCACGTGGCCCCCTCGCACTGGTACGCCTTCTTCAAGTGGGTGCACGTGACCGGCGCCGTCCTGTGGGTCGGCGGAGGCCTGACGCTCACCATCCTCGCGTTGAAGGCCGAGCGCTCGTCGGAGCCCGCGGAGATGGCGATGATCGCCAGACAGGCTGCATTCGTCGGCGAGCGAGTGTTCGCTCCGATCGGTCTTTTGGTCCTCGGGATGGGGATCGCGATGGTCGTGAATCTCGACCTCGACTGGGGGACCTCCTGGATCGTCATCGGCCTGGTCGGCTACGCGATCACGTTCCTGACCGGGCTCCTCGTGCTGGGCCCGCAGGCGAAGCGCATCGCACACCTGATCGAGAGCGTGGGTGCCGAGGCGGCCGAGACGCAGGCCGCGATCAAGCGGATCCTGCTGATCGCGCGGGTGGACGAAGGCGTGCTCCTGCTCGTCATCGCCGCGATGATCCTCAAGCCCTTCACGTAGTCCACCGTTGACATGTGACCTTTTGGTCACGTATGATCCGCGCCATGGACGACGACCAGGTCTTCAAGGCGCTCGCCGACGCAACGCGGCGCCACCTGCTCGACCGGCTCTTCGAGCGTGACGGCCGAACGCTCACGGAGCTCGAGTCCGAGCTGGAGATGTCCCGCTTCGGTGTGATGAAGCACCTGCGCGTGCTCGAGGATGCCGGGCTCGTCGTCACCCGCCGGGAGGGCCGGGAGAAGCACCACTTCCTGAACCCCGTCCCAATCCGGCTGATCCACGACCGGTGGATCGACAAGTACACGGAGCACCGCGTCGCGGCGCTCGCGGATCTCAAGCACGAACTGGAGGAGTCAGCATGACGACCATGACGGCACAGACGACGCAGGTCTACTCGGTCTTCATCCTCGCCACCCCTGAGCAGATCTGGGAGGCAATCACAAAGCCGGAGTTCACCGAGCGCTATTTCTACGGCGCCCGGATCGAGGTGCGCGACGGACGTCGTTTCTCGGCGATCGGAGACCTCGAGTGGGACGAGCCGGTGCTCGAAGCCGATCCGCCCCGCCGACTCGTTCACCAATGGGTCTCGCGGTACGACGCTGAGATGGCCGAAGAGGAGCCGAGCCGCGTCACCTGGGAGATCGAGCCGCAGGAGAATGGGACGACGCTCCTGACCGTCGTCCACGATCGGCTCGAAGGCGCGCCGAAGACCGCCGAGAGCGTCTCCGGCAGCGGCTGGATGTACGTCCTGTCCGGCTTGAAGACGCTGCTCGAGACCGGCCGGCCGCTCGCAGGTTGACCAAGCAGCCGAGACCGCGGCCGTCGGGAGCGATGAGTTTTCGGCGGCCGCGCGGTCTCTTCCCAAGAGAGCCGCTCGTGAGCGACACTCTCGACAAGTCCGCGAAACGCCGAGGAGGGCATCGATGCCGAAGAACATGCTGACCGTCGCCACCCGCAAGGGCACGTTCGTGCTTGAGAGCGACGACCGCCGCGACTGGAAGCTGCGCGGCCCGTACTGCGAAGGCTGGCCCGTCTACCACGCGATCTACGACCCGACCACCGGCGAGATCTACGCGGCCGCCGCGAGCGAATGGCACGGCTCCGCAGTCTGGCGCAGCGCCGACCTCGGCGAGACGTGGGAGATGTCGAGCGACGGCCTTACCTACGGAGACGAGGACGGGCGCAAGGTGTCCAAGGTCTCGACGCTGGCCCGTGCCGGCGACCGCCTGCTCGTCGGGGTCGAAGCGCCGGGAATCTTCGAGAGCAGCGACAACGGCAAGACCTGGTCGCTCCTCTCGACCCTCTCCGGACAGCACGGCAGCGAGGAGTGGGACGACCCCGCGAACCAGCCGCCCGGGCATCTCGGGATCTCCGGCTTCGTCACGGAGCCCGACAACTCCGACCGCTTCTTCGCGATCGTGCAGGGCGTCGGCGCGTTCGAGACGGAGGACGGCGGATCCTCGTGGACACCACGCAACAAGGGGCTTCGCCGCGACTGGCCGGCCGACTACGAGGACGTCGGCTTCTGCGTACACAAGCTCGTCCGCTCGGCCGATCCGGAGCGCCTGTACCAGCAGAACCACGTCGGGATGCACCGCTCCGACGACCAGGGCCGGTCGTGGAACGAGATCACCGAGGGTCTGCCCGGCGACTTCGGCTTCGCCGCCGCCGCGCATCCGCACGACGCAGAGACGTTCTACGTCATCCCGGTCGACGGTGGTCACGGGCGGACGATGCACGACGGCAAGGCGGCCGTCTGGCGTACGCGCGACGGCGGCTCGAGCTGGCAGGACCTCCGACAGGGCTTGCCCCAGCAGAACGCCCACCTCGGCGTGCTGCGCCAGGCGATGACGATCGACTCCCACGACGCGCCGGGCGTGTACTTCGGCACGAGCACCGGCCAGGTGTTCGCAAGCGCCGACGAGGGCGAGAGCTGGAGCGAGATCGCGAGCTACCTGCCGTCGATCTCCTCCGTGGACGTGGCGGTGCTCGACTGACGTGGCGGACGTCAGGCTTCCAGGAACGCTGACGCCGCTCTTCCCCGGGCTCCCGCGCCGGGTCGAGGTCGAGGCGCCGACCGTGCTTGCCGCCATCGACTCGCTCGAACAGCAGTGGCCGGGCCTCCGTGACCGCCTCGTCGCGGAGGGCCCGACCCTGCGCTCGCATATCCACGCCTACGTCGACGGCGAGCGCGCCGCGCTGGACACGCCGGTCGAGGAGCGCTCGCGGCTCGACGTCATCGCCGCGATCAGCGGCGGCTAAGCGCACGCGCGTGCTCGAAGGGGTCGACGCCGGCGCGTTTGCCGTCGTCATGGCGACCGGCATCCTCGCGGTCGGCGCGCGGCTCGAGGGAATCGCGCCGCTCGCAAACGTGCTCCTCGCGATCGCGTGTCTCGTCTGGCTCGCCCTCGCGGGTGTCCTGCGCCTGCGCTCGGTGGGCTCGTTCGCCGTCGTCGCGGGCACGGCCGTCATCGGCGCCGACTTCCTGCTCGCCGGACAGGAGCAGCTCGCCCTCGCCCTCTGGGCCCTCGCAACCGCGCTCTGGCTCGCGGTGGCGTGCACGATCCGGATGGAGGCCGCAGGCTCGCTGCTCACCATCGTCGCGACCGAGTCACTGGCCGTGCTCGCGGCCGCGCTCGACCGCCACGGGGACGCACCGCTGCGCGTGCCGGCCCTCGCTCTCTGGGCGCTCGGCCTCGGTCTCTATCCGCTGATCGCCGGCCGCGTCGTGCACGGCTCGCTGCGGGACGCCCGCTTCGAACCGACCCTCTGGATCGTCATGGGCGCACTTGCAATCACGACGCTTGCAGCGACGGAGCTGCTGCTCGACCACGGCGCTCTCGGTTCGGCCGTCGCGCTCGCCACGTGGTCAGCCGCCTCGGCCGCGATTCCTTTCCTCGTCGTGTCCGAGTTGCACGCACGGCGGTGGGGCTACGAGGTGGCCCGCTGGAGCTCCGTCTTCCCACTCGGGATGTACGGCGTCGCGAGCCGAGTGCTCGGCAGGGCCGACGGGCTCGACAGCCTGCGCACCATCGGCACGGTCTTCTTCTGGATCGCGCTCGCGGCCTGGGTCGTAACGGCGGCGGGCCTTGTCCGCCGCGTCTGACGCACGCCGCAGCAGCGGTGCCGCTACCAGCTCTTCGTGCGGTGCGAACGGCCGTGCTCGGCCACGCGCACCCTCGCGTCGACGGCGAAGCAGCGGTCGGGTAGCGCCAGCACCGGGTTGAGGTCGAGCTCCACGACCTCGGGCAGATCCTCGGCCAGGAGCGAGAGGCGCAAGAGGAGATCGACGACGGCGGCCTCGTCGGCGGGGGGCGCGCCCCTGAAGCCGGCGACGAGGCGACCGGCCTTGCCCGAGTGAACGAGCTCTCCGGCGTCGAGATCGGTGAGCGGGGCGAGCCTGAACTGCGCCTCGCCGATCAGCTCGGCCAGGACGCCGCCCGGGCCGAACGCGATGAGCGGGCCGAAAACAGGATCCTGCACCGCGCCGGCCAGCAGCTCGGCGCCGCCGCGCACGAACGGTTGGACGAGTACCGGCCCGCCGATCTTCTCCGCGGCCGCACGAACGGCGTCGCCGTCGCCGAGATCGAGAATCACGCCGCCCTGCTCGGTCTTGTGCGCTCCGGCCACGGCGGTCTTGACGACCGCCGGATAGCCGAGCTCGTCGGCCGCCTCGACCGCAGCGTCCGGCGTCGCAGCGAGTCGCTCGGGGACGAGCGGCAGTCCGTAGGCGTCGAGCAGGCGGCGCGTCTGCTCCGGCTCGAGCCAGTCGCTCCCCGACGCGAGGGCCTCGCGCACGACGGCCCGGGCCGCGTCGCGTTCGCACTCGAGCTCGGGCACCGCGCCGGCCGGGCTCCGGAGCCACTCGCCGCGCTCGACCGCCCGTCCGAGCGCCTTCGCGGCCGCCTCGGGGTAGGCGAAGGACGGCACCTGCGCGACGCTCTGCAGCGACGCGGGAGCGCCTTTCGCGCTGAGGAAAGCGCAGAGGACGGGCTTGTCCCCGGCCGCCGCCGCGGCCCGGCTGATCGCGGCGCCGACGGCCTCCTCGTCCGTCCCGACGGTCGGCACGAAGAGGACGATCGCGGCGTCGAACGCCGGATCCGCGAGCACCGGCGGCAGCGCCTGCTCGAAGCTCTCCGCGTTCGCCCCACCGAGCATGTCGAACGGGTTCGCGGCGCTGCCTTCGGAGGGCATGACCGCGGCGAGCGCAGCACGAGTCGCCTCGCTCGGCGGTGGCAGCTCGAGTCCGGCTGCCTCGCACGCGTCCGCGGCGAGGATCCCCAGGCCGCCCGCGTTCGTCACGACCGCGACGCGCCGCCCGCGCGGCACGGGCTGCGCCGAGAGAAGCGATGCGACGTCGATCAGCTCGTCGAGCGTGCGTGCGCGGGTCACTCCGGCATGGGCGAAGAGTGCGTCGGCCGCAGCGTCCGAGCCGGCGAGAGCCGCCGTGTGCGAGCCCGCCGCGCGGACGCCGGCACGTGTCGTTCCGCCCTTCAGCGCGAGGATCGGCTTGCGGCGCGCGAGCCGCCGCGCAATGCGCGCGAAGGCGCGCGGGTTGCCGAACGACTCGAGGTAGAGGACGACGAGCTCGGTCGCGTCGTCGTCCTCCCACCACTCGAGCAGGTCGTTCGAGGAGACGTCGGCCTTGTTGCCGATCGACACGAAGGAAGTCACCCCGAGGCCGCTCGCCTCCGCCCGCTCGAGCAAGGCGAGCCCGAGCGCGCCGCTCTGGGACGAAAAGCCGATCTTGCCGGGTGGGAAACTGCGCGGCGCGAAGGTCGCGTTGAGCCGGACGGCCGTCGACGCGATGCCGAGGCAGTTCGGGCCGAGTAGACGCGCTCCGTGGGAGCGGACGAGCGCGAGCAGGCGGTGCTGTCGCTCGGCTCCGTCGCTCCCCGTCTCGGCGAACCCCGCCGAGATGACCACCAGCGCGCGGACCCCGGCCGCGAGCGCCTCCTCGGCGGCGTCGAACACGAGCTCTCCGGGCAGGCAGATGACGGCGAGGTCGACCTGCTCGGCGATCTCCCCCACTCCCGTGTAGCCGTGGACGCCCGCGACGGAGTCGCCCTTCCGGTTCACCGGATAGGCCGAGCCCGCGAAGTCGCCGCCGAGGACGTTGCGAAAAAGCTCGCCGCCGATCGAGCCTCGCCGCTTCGAGGCTCCGACGACCGCCACCGAGCGCGGATGGAAAAACGGCTCGAGCGAGGCGCGCACGGCGACGTGGTCGCGTTCGGCCACCTGCTCGCGATAGGCGTCCGTCGGCGCGATCGCCAGCCGGATCTCGAGCTCGCCTCGTTCGCCGGCGCGCGTGACCGCGAAACCCGCGTTGCGGAAGACGCCGAGCATCGTGTCGTTCTCGTGCAGCACCTCAGCGACGAACTCCTCGATTCCGGCGCCGGCAGCCCGCGTCGCGAGCCGTTCGAGCAGCCGCGTCCCGATCCCGCGCCGCTGGAACTCGTCGCCGACCGCGAAGGCGACCTCCGCGGCGCGCGGGTCGCGCAGCCTGACCCAGTTCGCGACGGCGACGATGCGGCCGTCGAGGGAGCCGAGCAGCGCGCCTCGCTCCTGCCAGTCGGGCTCGAGCAAGGGCTCGACGAGGTGCGGCCCGAGCGCGGGAAAGCCGTGGAAGCGAAGGTAGCGGCTGTGCTCGGACAGCCTGCCGAAGAACTCGAGCAGCGCGTCGGCATCCTCCGCGACGGGCGCTCTCAGCCGGAGCGTCGAGCCGTCGCGGAGGATGACGTCGGTCGTCTCGAGCCCGGCTGCCGCCGTTCCGCTCACGCGGCCGCCGCATGCTCGGCGGCCTGCGCGCGCGGCCGAACGACGAGCACGGGACACGGCGCGGAGTGGACGAGCCCGGTGGAGACGCTGCCGGAGAGGAACCGCCGAGCGGCACCCCAGCCGTGGGAGCCCACGACGATCAGTTGCGCGTCGTACTCGGTGGCCTTGCGGCAGATCTCCTCCACGGCGAATCCGTCCGCGGCGACCGTGGAGCAGTGGACACCTTCTGCTTCGGCAGCCTCGGACACCGAGCCGAGGAGAGCCTTGACGCGGTGGTGCTCGGCTTCCCTGAGCTCGGAGACGATGTTCGAGTAGCCGTAGCCGGCATAGCCGATGGCGGGCACCGCCGTATGCGCGACGGAGACGACGACGAGCGGAGCGTCGAATCGCAGTGCCAGCTCGAACGCCTCCTTCTGTGCCCCCTCGGCCGAGGGCGAGCCGTCGGTCGCGAACAGGATGGGTCTCGTGGTGCTCATCTCGTCCTCCTTCTCGGATTCTGCTGAAAGTGTGCGCGCGCTCAGGGATGCCGGCATCCGGGCGACGCCCCTCGCGTGCTGCGGAAAACCCACACGGGGAAGAGGGCGGCGCCCAGGCGGCGGCAGGGCGCCGCCCTCCTCCCGGGGAGGCGCCTACGCGGTGACAGGCACCTCGTGCTGCTCGGCCAGCTCGTGGCCGACCGGGATCGCCTCTAGCACGACCTTGAGCGCGTGGCTCTCGGCCGCCGCCCCGAACACGTCGTATGCCTCTTCCGCGTCCGCGAGAGCGAAGCGGTGGGTGGCGAACGGCGTCGGGTCGAGACGTCCCGCCTCGATCAGCTTGAGGAGCTTCGGCGTCGTGGTCGTATCGACGAGGCCCGTCGTGATCAGGACGTCGCGGATCCAGAGCTTCTCGAGGTGCAGCGTGGCGGGATGACCGTGCACGCCGACGTTGGCGACGCGGCCGCCCGGCCGGATCAGGTCCGTGCAGAGCTCGAACGTCTCGGGCACGCCGACCGCCTCGATGGCGACGTCCGCGCCGAGGCCGCCCGTGAGCTCCAGCACCTTCCGGACGGCGTCCTCCTTGCTGTTGTCGATCGCCACGTCCGCGCCGAACTCGACGGCCTTCTCGAGCCGCGACGCGTCGAGGTCGATAGCGACGATGTGGCCTGGCGAATGGAGCTGCGCGGTCATGATCGCCGCGAGCCCGATCGGACCGGCGCCGACGATCGCGACCGTGTCTCCCGGCTCGACGCCTCCGTTGAGGACGCCGACCTCGTACGCGGTCGGGAGGATGTCGGCGAGGAACAGGACCTGCTCGTCGGCGAGCCCGTCCGGCACCTCGTACACCGACGTGTCGGCGAACGGGACCCGGGCGAACTCGGCCTGCAACCCGTCGATGAGGTGGCCGAAGATCCAGCCTCCCCCGCCGGTGCAAAGCCCGTAGCGGCCCTCCTTGCAGAACCGGCACCGCCCGCAGGACGTGATGCAGGAGACGAGCACGCGGTCTCCCGGCTCGAGCGTCGTCACGGCGCTGCCGATCTCGATCACCGTGCCCACGGCCTCGTGGCCGAGGATCGTGCCCGGCCTCACCTCCGGAACATCTCCCTTGAGGATGTGGAGGTCGGTGCCGCAGATCGTCGAGGAGTCGATCCGCACGATCGCGTCCGTCGGCTCCTGGAGTGTGGGGTCGGGCACGTCCTCCCAGGCTCGCTGCCCCGGCCCGTGATACACGAGCGCTTTCATCTCGCGCCTCCTTTCTTCTCCGAGTCTCGTCGCGGGCGGGAGGGGCGGCATCGGCGCCGTCGCGGACCGCGCGTGCGGCTTATTCGGTATTGCGGCCGAGGTTAGATTGGCGCGGTGGACGCGCTTTCCGTCACCGAGGGACGGCTCCGTGCGCTCTTCGCAGCGGGTCTCGCGGTCACCTCCGAGTTGTCCCTCGACGCGCTGCTGAAGCGGCTCACCGAGGCGGCGGCGGAGCTCACGGGAGCCCGGTACGCGGCGCTCGGGGTGATCGCCGCGAGCGGCTCGGAGCTGGAGCAGTTCGTCACGCACGGGATAGCGGACGACCTGCGCGCGGAGATCGGCGAGCTGCCGCGCGGGCGCGGCATCCTCGGCGTCCTGATCCGCGAAGCCAAGCCCCTGCGGCTGCGCGACATCACGGAGGACCCGCGCTCGGTCGGCTTCCCGCCCGGGCACCCGCCGATGCGGAGCTTCCTCGGCGTCCCGATCCTGCTGCGCGGCGTCGCCTACGGAAACGTCTATCTCACCGAGAAACACGGCGGAGAGGACTTCACCGACGAGGACGAGGAGCTCGTCACGCTGCTCGCCGGCCAGGCGGCCGTGGCGATCGAGAACGCCCGGCTCTACGAGGCCTCGACCCGCTGGTCGCGACAGCTCCAGTCGCTGAACGAGGTCGGGAACGCGCTCGCGACCGAGACCGACCTCGAGAAGCTGCTGGACCTGATCGTCCGCCGCCTGCGCGAGCTGGTCGGCGCACGGGTCGTCGCGCTTGCGCTCCCGAGCGGCGCCGACGAGCTGCGCTTCGCCGCCGTGGCCGGCGCCGACGAACTTCTCGGCAGGAGGATCTCGCGGTCGGAGTCGAAGAGCGGCGCGGTGCTCGAGCGCCGGCGGAGCGAGCGCATCGACTCCGTGATCGACGATCCCGAGGTGCATCAGGAGGTCTCGAGGCGGCTCGCGGCCCGGACCGGAATGTGGGTACCGCTGATCGGCCGCGAGGAGGCGATCGGCGTGCTCGAGATCCACGACAAGCAAGGCGCGGACGCGCGGTTCACCCACGACGATTTTCGCCTGGCCGAGGCGTTTGCGACGCGGGCGGCCGTGGCCGTCGAGCTCTCCCAGCGCGTGGCGCGGGACGCGGTGCGCCGGGTCGTTCAGGCGCAGGAGCTCGAGCGCAGCCGGCTCGCCCGCGAGCTCCACGACGAGACCGGGCAGGCGCTCACCTCCATCCTGCTCGGGCTGAAGCCGCTCGACGAGGCACTCGCCGGGCACCCGGCGCGCGAGGCGCTGGCCGAGCTGCGCGAGCACGTCGTGCGCGCGTTGCAGGACGTGCGCCGCCTGGCCGTCGAGCTGCGTCCGGCCGTGCTCGACGACTACGGCCTCGTGCCCGCGCTCGAGCGGCTGGTCGACGCCTTCGCCGAGCAGGACGTTCGCGTCGACTTCCACTCGGCCCTCGGCGAGGCGAGACTGCCGAGCGAGGTGGAGACGGCGCTCTATCGCGTGGTTCAGGAGTCGCTCACGAACATCGTCAAGCACGCGAACGCGACGCACATCAGCGTCTCGCTCGCGCGGCGGCAGTCCGGCGTGGCCGCGGTGATCGAGGACGACGGAGCAGGCTTCGACCAGAGAACCGTGCGCGAGGGCGCCGTCGGCCTGCTCGGCATGCGGGAGCGGCTCGCCCTGATCGACGGGAGGCTGGAGATCGAGTCGCGGCCCGGCGCCGGGACGACGGTCGTCGCGGAGGTCCCCCTCTCGTGAGCGTCCGCGTCCTCATCGTCGACGACCACGCCGTCGTCCGCAGCGGCCTGCGCCTGCTGCTCGCGGCCGAGGACGACCTCGAGCCGGTCGGCGAGGCAGGTAGTGCCCGCGATGCCGTGTTCCAGGCCAGAGCGCTGAAGCCCGACGTGATCCTGCTCGACATCGTCATGCCCGAGCAGACGGGTCTCGACGTGCTGCCGCAGCTCAAGCACG
>JAICLM010000304.1 GCA_025927435.1 Thermoleophilia bacterium
GACGACCCGGAGGTCGCGCTCGAGACCGTGCTCGACGCCTACGGCGCCGGCGACGGAACGGCGCCGAGCCCGCACGAGCCGCACAAGGCCGACGCGCAGTAGCGTTCTGGCCATGGAGTTGCGCGACCTGCCCTCGGTGGACGAGCTCGCGCGCGAGGCCGGCGATCCGCTCGCGGTCGATGCGGCGCGGGCGGTGATCGAGCGGGCCCGCGAGGAGATCCGGGCCGGAACCGATCCGGGCGATCTCGCAGCGCGCCTGCGCGAGGAGCTGGCCGACGCGCGGCGGCCGCGCCTGCGGCGGGTGCTCAACGCGACGGGGGTGGTCGTGCACACGAACCTCGGCCGGGCGCCGCTCGCAGAGCAAGCCGTCGAGCGGGTCGCGGAGGTCGCGCGCGGCTATTCGAATCTCGAATACGACCTGGCCGCAGGCGCCCGCGGCTCGCGCCAGGATCACATCGCGGCGATCCTGCGCCGGCTGACCGGCGCGGAGGCCGCGCTCGTCGTCAACAACAACGCGGCCGCTGTCCTCCTGGCGCTCGCCGCGCTGGCGGAGGGCCGCGACGTAGTCGTCTCACGCGGGGAGCTGATCGAGATCGGCGACGGCTTCCGGATCCCGGACGTACTCGCGCGCTCCGGGGCCAGGCTGGTCGAGGTCGGGACGACGAACCGGACCCGGGCAGCCGACTACGAGCGCGCGATCGGGCCGGAGACGGCCGTCGTGCTCCGCGTCCACCAGTCGAACTTCCGCGTGGTCGGCTTCGAGGAACGGCCGCGGCTCGAGGAGGTGGCGGCCGTCGCGCATCACCACGGCCTGCCGCTGGTGGACGATCTCGGCTCCGGCGCGATCGCACCCGTCGAGGCGGAGCCGACTGCCCGCGAGTCGCTCGCGGCAGGCGCCGATCTCGTCTGCTTCTCGGGCGACAAGCTCCTCGGCGGGCCCCAGGCCGGGATCGTGCTCGGCCGCGTGGAGCTCGTCGAGCGCCTGCGCCGGCATCCGCTCCAGCGCGCGCTCCGCATCGACAAGCTCTCGCTCGCCGCGCTCGAAGGGACGCTCCTCCTGCAGCTCGAGGCGCCGGAGCGGATCCCTGTTCTGCGCACCCTCGCGCAAGGCACGGACGTGGTGCGCGAGCGCGCCGAGCGGCTTGCCGCGGCGACCGGCGGCGAGGTCGAGGAGACGGTCGGCCGCGTCGGCGGGGGTGCGCTACCGCTCGCCGAGCTGCCGAGCTTCGCCTGCGCGCTCGAGGAGTCGCTCGCGGCGCCCCTACGCGCCGCGGAGCCACCGGTCGTGGGAGTCGTCCGCGACGGCCGCCTCCTGCTCGACTGCCTGACGCTCACGGACGCCGAGGCCGAAGAGGCCGCGAGCCTGGTCGCCGCCGCACGCGGATGACCGAGCTCTGGGACTTCCTCCGCGGGTCGCTGATGACGAAGGCACTGGCTGCGGTCGTCGACGCAGGAGTGCCGGAGGCGCTGGCGGACGGGCCGCGGCCCGTGTCAGAGATCGACGGCGACCCGGACACGCTGCACCGGCTGCTGCGCGCGCTC
>JAICLM010000033.1 GCA_025927435.1 Thermoleophilia bacterium
CCGATCGCGGCGGCCATCGGCTCCTCGATCAGATACGCCTGGCGCGCGCCGGCCGACAGCGTCGCCTCCTCGACTGCGCGCTTCTCGACGCCCGTCACGCCGGACGGGACGCAGACGACGACGCGGGGATGTGCGAAGCGGTACTGGTGCACCTTCTGGATGAAGTGGCGGAGCATCTGCTCGGTGACGTCGAAGTCGGCGATCACGCCGTCCTTCAGGGGACGGATCGCCTGGATCGTCCCGGGCGTGCGGCCGAGCATCCGCTTGGCCTCGACACCGACAGCGTGCACCTCGCCCGAGCGCTGGTCGATCGCGACGACCGACGGCTCCGACAGGACGATGCCCCGGCCCCGCACGTAGACGAGCGTGTTCGCGGTGCCCAGATCCACCGCCATGTCGCGGCCGCCGAAGCCGGTCAATCCTGAAAAGAGGCCCATAGACCGCCCGGAGCATATCCGCAAAGTCGGGAAGTTCCGATGAAGGCTCGACCGTTTCGACACGCCTTTCCGCCTAGCGTCGGGACGAGCGACGACGGAGGCGAACGTGAACGTGGTGACCCTGATCGGCAACCTCGCGACCGAGGTCGAGCTGCGCGAGGTCGGACCGGAGAAGAAGGTGGCGAGCTTCGTGCTCGCGGTGGACCGCGCAAGCCGGGAAGGAGGCGCGGACTTCGTCCGGGTCTCGGCATGGGACCGGCAGGCGGAGCTGTGTGCGGAGTACCTCGGCAAGGGCCGGCGGATCGCGATCGACGGGCGGCTCAAGTCCCGGGCGTGGGAGGAGGAAGGGAAACGCCGGAGCGCCCTCGAGGTAGTGGCCCGGCGCGTCGAGTTCCTCGGCGGGGGCCCGAGGCGCGAAGACGAGGACGGCGAAGGCGCGGAGGTGATTCCGTTCGAGGCACCTGCGGCCGTCTAGCCAAGCGAGTCGACGAACTCGTGGATCGCCGCGAGGCAGGCGTCCGGCCGCTCGCCGATCAGGAGGTGGCCGCAGCCGGCGATCGTCCGTAACGGCGCGCGCAGCCGGCGGGCGTACTCGATGCCGTCCTCGAGCCGCACCCAGTTGTCACTCGCTCCCCAGAGGCAGAGGCAGGGACAGCCAACGCGGTCGAGCTCGGTACGCGGGTCCGAGGCGAGCAGGGCGCGACCGGCCTGGCGCATGTCGGTGTGGTGCGCGGGACCGACGAGGAACGCCTCGGCGAGCTCGGGCTCGAGCGCGTCGGGATCCGCGACACCCCACCAGCCGAACGCGGCCCGGCGGCCGAGCCGGGAGCGCGACCACGCATGCCGGTGCGGTGCTATCAGCCGTCCCGGCCGCACGACGCCGAGCACGGCGAGCGTCACGTGGGCGGCGCGTGAGGCCGAGCCGATCCCGGCCGCTGCGGCGAGGACGAGCCCGCGAGCCGCGTCGGGACGCAGCGCCGCCGCCCGCAGCGCGACGACGCCGCCGAGCGAGTGCCCGACCCAGACGGCGTCGCGGATCTCCTCCGCGTCCGCAATCCCGAGGACGGCCTCGGCGAGCGCGTCGACGTCGGGCGCCTCGGGCAGCGGCGCCGACCGCCCATGGCCCGGCAGGTCGAGGACGATGACGCGGTACCGCTCGGCCAGCGGGAGCGCAAGCGCGCGCCAGTTCTCGATCGTCCCGCCCAGCCCGTGGACGAGCACGAGCGGCGGCCCAGAGGCTGAAGGCGTCGCCGGCGCCCGGGGCCCGCCGACCGCATAGCGAAGCCGGGTTCCGCGCCACTCGAGCTCGCGCTCCTCGAAGCCCTCCAGCCGCTGTTTGCGATCTGTCCCCACCGAGGCATATTCTTTGCGTGATGAATGCTTCTGCAGGGCGGGCAGAGTGATGTCCGCGAACACGACAAGCGAGGGTGCGATCTAGCCCGCCAGCGCGATGCGCGCGGCGGGTTTTTTCGTTCCGGAAGGAGCCACCTATGGCGAATCACCTCACGCCCGAAGAACTGTCGAAGGAGTTCGGTCTCGACAGGCAGGAGGTGATCCGGGTTTGCGTCGAAGAGGGCGTGCCGATCTATCAGGGCAAGATCGACAAGTACCTGTTCCTGATGACGCAGCAGCACCTAGCTCAGCAGCAACAGCCGGCCGCGTAGGCCGAGCTGCGCGTAGCCGGCGTCAGGCGGACTTCTTCGCCGGCGCCTTGCGAGACCGGGAACCCGCCTTCGAGCGGGCTTTCCCATCCTTGGAGCCTTCCCCCGAACGGCGGCTCTGCGCGTCCGCGACGCTCTGGCGCAGCGCGTCCATCAGGTCGATCACAGGCGCCTCGGAGACCGGCTCCGGAGCGATGATCTCCTGGCCGGCCAGCTTGGCCTCGAGCATCTGCGCGAGGTCGCGCCGGTAGTCGTTCTCGAAGTCCTCCGGCGCCCACTCGCCGGAGAGGCTCGAGATGACCTGCTCCGCGAGCTTGAGCTCCGCGTCCTGCACGTCGGTCTCGGCGACCGCTTGCTCGATCTCGTCTCTCGCGCGGACGTCCTCGGCGAAGAAGAGCGTCTCGAGCAGCAGAGCGCCGGCCTGGGCGCGGATGAGGCAGAGGTTCTCCTTGCCCCAGAGGACGAACTTGCCGACCGCGGCCATGCCCGAGTCCTCCATCGCGCGCAGCAGGAGGACATACGGCTTCCGCTGCGCGTCGCCGCCGGCGGGCGCAAGGTAATACGTGCGGTCGAAGAAGACTGGATCGACGTCCTCGAGCCGGACGAAGCGGAGGATCGCGATCGACTGCGAGCGCGTCAGCGCGACTGCCTCGAGGTCGGCCTCCTCGACGAGGACGTACTGGCCCTTCGCGAACTCCCAGCCCTTCACGAGCTCGTCGGGCTCGACGTCGCGCTCGTGCACCGGGCACCAGCGCTTCTGCTTGATCGGCGTGCCGCACTCGCGATGAAGCGTGCGGAACGAGACGTCCTGCCGCTGGGTCGCGAGCGCGAGCCCCACGGGGATGTTGACGAGGCCGAAGCTGATCGATCCGTTCCAGATGGTCCGCATGAGAAGTCCCCAGTTTAGTCGGGGACTGCTCGAGTTCTCGGTTTTCATCGCCTTCCCTGCATACGATTCTCTGCGTGGAGAGCCGTACTACGCCCGGGCTCTGGAGCGACGCCGTCCGCGACTCGCCGGATCAACCCGCGTATCTCGAGGAAACGGCGGAAGGCTGGCGGCCGGTTTCCTGGGAGGAGGCCGCGGAGCGCGTCGAGGGGCTCGCGCAGGGCCTGCTGGCGCGTGGTGTGCGCCACGGTGACTGCGTGGCGATCCTGTCGCGCACCCGGCTGGAATGGATCCTGCTCGACCGGGCCGTCATGTCGATCGGCGCCGTGGTCGTGGGCCTCTATCCCACGAGCACCGCCAGCGAGTGCGAATACATCCTCGGCCACTGCGAAGCCGTGCTCGCCTTCACCGAGGACGAGGAGCAGACCAGGAAGCTCGTCTCGATCCGCGGCTCCCTCCCGACCCTGCGCGAGATCATCCCGTTCGACTGGCTCGAGAAGCTCGAGTCCGACGGGCGCCTCGCGCGCCATCTGCGACCGGGGCCGATCGAGGAGGACGACCTCGCGACGCTGATCTACACGTCGGGCACCACCGGGCCGCCCAAGGGCTGCATGCTCACGCACCGCAACCTCGTCACGGCAGCGACGCGGGTGCGGAACGCGATCCATCATCCGGGCGACGTCGTCCTCCTCTTCCTGCCGCTCGCACACAGCTACGGGCGGCTCGCCCACCAGTCCGCAAGTCATCGTGGCGCGACCGTGGCGCTCGTCGCCGACGTTGCGCGCGTGCCCGAGGCTCTGGCGACGGTGCAGCCGACCGTCCTCCCCGCTGTCCCCCGCGTGTACGAGAAGGTCCATGCGAACACGCTCGGCGAGATCGAACGCGCCGGCGGGGTGCGAAGGCGGATCGGACTCTGGGCACTCGGCGTCGGCGGCCGCGCGAGCCGGGCCCGTCGCGAGCGAGGTTCCGTGACCGGGCTCCTCGCGCTGCAGCAACGGCTGGCCGAGCGGCTCGTGTTCGCGAAGGTGCGCGAGCGGTTGGGCGGACGCCTCCGGGTGGCCGTCTCGGGGGCTGCTCCCCTCTCGCCCGACGTGATGGAGTTCTTCCACGCGCTCGGCGTGCCGGTGATCGAGGGCTACGGCCTGACCGAGACGGCGAGCTCGGCCACGGTCAACGAACCGGAGGACTTCCGGATCGGCACCGTGGGCCGGCCGGTCGAGGGCGCCGAGGTCCGGCTCGCCGACGACGGCGAGATCCTGATCCGCAGCGACTCGGTCTTCGCCGGCTACTACAAGGAGCCCGAGGCCACCGCCGCTGCCCTGACCGACGACGGCTGGCTCCGCACCGGCGACGTCGGCGAGCTGAACGACGAGGGCTTCCTACGGATCACCGACCGCAAGAAGGACCTCATCATCACCGCCGGCGGCAAGAACATCGCACCACAGAACCTCGAGAACGCGCTCAAGACCTCCCGCTTCGTCTCGCAGGCACTCGTCGTCGGCGACCGGCGGCCCTACGTCACGGCGCTCGTGACACTGGACGAAGCCGAGGTCGCCTCGAGCGGCCGCGACCCGCAGGAGCTCGTACAGGAGCTCGTGGACGACGTCAACCGCGACCGTGCCCGGGTCGAGCAGATCAAGCGGTTCGTGATCCTGCCGCGCGACTTCTCCCAGGACGAGGGGGAGGTCACGCCGACGTTGAAGCTACGCCGCCGGGTGATCCACGAGCACTTCGCAGACGAGATCGAGCAGCTCTACGCGGAGGACTCGGTCTAGCCGAGAATTCGCTTCGCGCCGTCGTACTCCGACGCGTACCAGCCGGAGTTCAGGCTGTCGATCCGGACGACCGAGCCCGTGTGCGGCGCGTGGATGAAGCTCCCGCCGCCGACGTAGATCCCGACGTGGCCCAGGCCGGCGAAGAACACGAGGTCGCCGGGCTGGAGCTGGCTCTTCGACACCGATACGGAGTTCGCGTAGTTGTACTGCGCAACGGTGTAGTGCGGCAGCGAGACCCCGACCTGGGCGTAGGCGTACATCACGAGACCCGAGCAGTCGAAGCCACTGGGGCTCGCTCCGCCGTAGACGTACGGGGTGCCCAGGTAGCGCATCGCGACACCCACGACCCCGCCGAAGCGATCCCCGGGAACCGAGCCACCGGCGGGATTCCCGAGGCCGAGGCCCGCCTTGGCAATCGGCGCCTGCGCTTGCGCCGCCGCCGTAGCGGCGCGGGCAGCCGCCTGCTGGGCGGCCTGCTGCCGCGAGATCATCTGCGCGATCTGGGAGCGGACCGAGTTGTAGAGACGCCGCTCGGAGGCGAGCCTCCCCTCGATCCCGTTGCGCTCCGCCGCGCGTGCCGCGACCAGCCGGTGCTGCCGGGCGCGCTGGTTGCGGAGCAGCGCCCGCCGGTGCACGACCTGCTTGTGGAACGCGATCACCTCGCCGATGAGCGCCGAGTCCTGCTTCGACACCGAGTTGACGGTCTCGATGCGGGACACGAGGTCGTCGAGGCTGCGGGCACCGAGGATGACGGCGAGCGACGACTGCTGGTCCTGACTCGTGTAGATCGCGACGAGCCGCTTCGCGAGCGCGCGCTGCGCCTGCCCGAGGTTGCCGCGGGCGACGCCGAGAGCCTGGTGGTTGATCCGGAGCCGGTGCTCGACGAGCCTCAGCTTCCGGCTCGCCGCCTGGTAGCGGCTGGTCGCGAGCTGAGCGGCGGCGTCGAGTTGCTGCAGCTTCGCGAGGACGCCTCGAGCCTGCGCGCGCTTCGCGCTGATCGAGTCGGCCCGCGCGCCCGGCACGGAGGCCGCGAGCAGGCCCGCCGAAAGCAGGCCGATCAGAAGTGCCGACAGCGCAGCTAGCCGCCGTGGCATGCGCAATGACGTCCTCCCGCCCGTCACAAGCGCCTGACGGTAACAAGCCTGGCGGACGCTCGCAGAGGGAACCGTCACGAAAATGCTGCAATTTGGCACAACATTCCCGGAATCAGCCCTCGACGGCTGCCGCACAAAGTTGCGCTGTCGACTACGGTCCGCCGTCATGCTGAGGGGGAGGAGATCCCGCGCCGCGCGGTTCGGCGCTATCGCCGCCGTGCTGGCGGCCACCGTCGCGTCGGCTGCTTTGGCGGCTCCCGGGACAGCGCAAAGTGGCCAGGCAAGCGGCGCCGACACCACGACGCGGCAGCTCGACGCGCGAACCCATCAGGCACTGCTCAGCCTCTATGCGCTCGACTCCCAGCTGCAGGCGTGGCGCGCGCGGCTGGCCTCCCGCGAGTCGGCGGCGGCTGCCATCAAGCGGCAGCAGGCCTCTCTCCGGGCCGAGCTCGACGCGGCTCGAGCGTCTCTGGAGACCGGCCGGCGTCAGCTGGCCCTGCAGCTTCGCGCGCTCTACGAGCGGGGGAACGTCGACCCTGTCGCGGTGGTGCTCGGAGCGACGTCGCTGGGCACGGCTCTCAGACAGCTCGACGATCTGTCTCGCGTCGCGAAGGAGAGCCGGCAGATCGTCGACGCCACCTCCTCGGCACGTGTTCGCCTGCTCCGGTCCCAGAGCCGACTCGCGGTCGAGGCACACCGGCTCGAGCGCTCACTCGCCGCAGCCCGGCAGGCCGAGGAAAGGCTCGCGGCGACAGCGGCGTCACGGGCTGCATACGTCGCCTCGCTACGGGCTCAGGCGCGGTTGCAGGCGCAGCAGGTCCGTAGCGTCGAGGCCCAGGCGCAGTCCGCCCGGCAGAAGTCGCAGACGCTGCAGCAACCGACGACGTCGGCCCCGTCGGGTAAGCGACAACTCACCGTGAGCGCCACGTGCTACGACCTGCCGGGCCGCACCGCGACCGGGATGCCCGTAGGCCAGGGCGTCGTCGCGGTCGACCCCTCGGTGATCCCGCTCGGCACCCGCATGTACGTCCCCGGTTACGGCGACGGCGTCGCCGCGGACGTCGGGGGCGGCATCAAGGGCAACACGATCGACCTCTGGATGACACCGTCCCAGTGCGCCGCCTGGGGACGCCGGACCGTCACCATCACGATTTACTGACTAGACTTCCGCCCGCGAGAGGGGGAATCGCGGTGACGGAGCTGGTGGAAACGGCCGAGGAACGGCATACGGAACCGCTCCGTGTGCTGCTCGTCGACGATCACGACCTGTTCCGGACGGGCCTGCGCAACCTGCTCGAGGAGCAGGAGCTCGAGATCGTCGGCGAGGCCGCAACGGGCGCGGAGGCCGTCGCGCACGTGAGCGAGCTGACGCCGGACGTCGTCGTCATGGATCTCAACATGCCCTCGATGGGCGGTGTCGAGGCCACGCGCCACATCGCGGAGGTCGCGCCGCTGACCCGGGTCGTGATGCTCACGATCTCGGACGAGGACAGCGATGTCACCGACGCGATCCTCGCCGGCGCGTGCGGCTACCTCCTCAAGGACGCCTCGATCCAGGAGCTCGTCGCGGGCATCCGGGCGGCCGCGCGGGGCGAGGCCCTGATCTCGCCGCACATCGCCGCGAAGGTGCTGCAGCGGATCCGCGCCACGAGCGCGCAGCCGGAGATCGAGGAGATGATCCGCGCGGAGCTCTCCGAGCGCGAGATCGAGGTGCTCAAGCTGATCGCGAACGGCAAGGACAACGCCGTCATCGCCGCCGAGCTCCACATCAGCCCGAAGACGGTCAAGAACCACATCTCGAACATCCTCATGAAGCTCCAGATCGACAACCGCATCCAGGCCGCCGTCTACGCCGTCCGAAGCGGGATCGTCTGAGACTAGGCGGCCGGCTGGGCGGCCCTCCGGCGGCGCCTTACCACCTGGAGGTTGTGGAGGAGCGAGCGGAGCCGCGTGAGCTCCTCGTCGGTGGTCTCGAGCCGCACGGAGAGCTCGGCGAGCTCGGCGGCGACGCTGTGCGCCGACACCTCGCCGGCGTCCTTGACGACCTCGCCGAGCCGTCGCTCGATGCGCGAGCGCTCGGCGTCGAGCGCGAGCGCCTCGGCATAGCCGTCCGTGAGCGTGGTCTCGATCGCGTCGAGGCTCGGCGCGCCGGCCCCGTCTTCGGGCATCCTGAGGAGCTCCGCAATCTCGTCCCGCAGCGGCATCGAACACGCAATTATCGGGCCGCGAAGCACCAATCGGAATGGGCCGCCCGGCCCATCTTCCACAATGGGCCGACCCATCGGACTTGACGTGTGCCCTCCTGCTTGAAAAATGGAAAGACCGTGCCTCTCCGTCTCGCCGCAACGGCAGTGGCAATCGTCGCGTTCTTGCTCGTCCCGGTCGCTCAGGCCGGCTTTCGCAGCGCCTTCCAGACGCAGCTCGCGCGGGCGCTGCATGCACGGCACATCAGTCCCGCGCGGACCGGCGCGATCGTCTTCGACCTGCAGGCCGGCACGACGCTCTTCGCGCACAACGCGCGGCTCGGGCTCAGGCCGGCGTCGAACGAGAAGCTCGCCACCACCTATGCGGCGCTGACGGCGCTCGGCCCGTCCTTCCGCATCGAGACCGACGTGCTCGGCGAGGGACACCAGGACAGCACGACGTGGCAGGGGAACCTCGTGCTCAAAGGCTACGGCGACCCCGCACTGTCGTTCGCCCAGGTCAACTCGCTCGCGCGCCAGGTTGCTGCGGCGGGGATCAAGCACGTGAGCGGCCGGGTCCTGGGCGACGAGAGCTGGTTCGACACGCGTCGCACCGGGCTGGGCTGGAAGCCCCAGTTCTACCTCCACGAGTCGCCGGCTCTTTCCGCACTCATCGTCAACCGCGGCTGGACGGGCCGCTACGAGACGACGCGGCCGGCGCTGACCGCGGCGCAGCTCTTCCGCCACGACCTGCGCCGCGCAGGGATCACCGTGCACGGCGGGACCGCGCTCGGCGTCGCCTCGGATGAGGCTACGCCGCTCGCCCAGGTGCAGTCGGCGCCGCTCTCCGCGCTCGTTCGCCACATGGACGTCCACAGCGACAACTTCTACGCGGAGATGCTGCTCAAGGAAGTCGGCGCCGTTCAGGGCAACTTAGGCTCCGCGGCCGCCGGGATCGCGGTCGAGCGGCAGCTGCTGCGAGACGCGGGCGTGCCGCTGGGCGGGGTGCGGATGGTCGACGGCTCGGGTCTCTCACTCCTCGACCGCTGGACGCCGCTCGGCCTCGCCACGCTCCTGCGGACGATGTACCAGGACGAAGACCTGCGGCCCTATCTCCTTCCGGCGCTGCCGGTCGCCGGCAAGACCGGCACGCTCGTGCACCGCATGCGCACAGGTCCGGCCCACGGCCTCGTCCGCGCGAAGACGGGCACCACCAACAACGCCTCGTCGCTTTCCGGCTTCGTCGGCGAGCGGTACGCCTTCTCGATCGTGGAGAACGGCAGTCCCGTACGGGTGTTGAACGCAGAGGCGTCGCAGAACCGCTTCGCGCAAGTCCTGGCGCGCACCGTCGCCTCGACCTCGTAGGCGCTAGCTCTCGCCGAGGAGAGCCAGCAGGGCGCTCTCGGACAGGATCGGGACCTCTGCCTTCTGCGCCTTCGTCAGCTTCGAGGCGCCCGGCTCCTCCCCGACCACGAGGCCCGTGGTCTTCGCCGAGACCGAGTTGGTCACCTTCGCGCCGAGCGCCTCCAGCCGCGCCTGGGCGTCATCGCGGGAGAAGCGCTCGAGCGTGCCGGTGATGACGTATGTGCTTCCGGTGAGCGGGCCCTCGCGCGGCCGCTCCTCCTCCCCCGCTTCGAAGCGCAGGCCGAGGCCGCGCAGCTCCTCGACGAGCGCGCGGTTGTCTTCGTCTGCGAACCACTCGGCCACCGCCTCCGCCCGGTCGGCGCCGAAGCCCTCGACCTCGGCGATCTCATCCGGTGTCGCGGCGATGAGCGCGTCGACATTGAGGAAATGGCGGGCGAGGTTCTGCGCGAGCACCCAGCCGATGCCGGAGATGTTGAGCCCGAGCAGCACCCGGGAGAACGGGACTTGCTGCCGCGACGCCTCGATCTGCTCGATCGCGTTGGTGGCCGAGATCTCGCCGAAGCCGTCGAGCTCGAGCAGCTGCTCCTTGCGCAGGCGGTAGAGGTCGGCAAGGGAGCGGGCCAGCCCCTTGTCCCACAGCGTCCTGACGGTCTGCTCCCCGACGCCGTCGATGTCGGCGGGCCCTTCGACCCAGGCGATCAGCGTCTCGAGGCCGCGGGAGGGGCAGGCGCGGTTGGGGCAGCGGTGCATCGCCTCGCCCTCCGGCTTGACGATCTCCGTCCCGCAGAGCGGGCAGTGGGACGGCATCCGGAACTCCTTGGTGCCCCTCCGGTGCGGCCCGGCCGGGCCGACCACCTGTGGGATCACGTCGCCTGCCCGCTGGACGATCACGTCGTCGCCCACGCGGATGCCCTTGCGGTTGATGTCCTCCTCGTTGTGCAGCGTCGCGCGCGAGACCGTGACGCCGCCGACCTCCACCGGCTCGAGCAGCGCCCACGGGTTGAGCGCGCCGGTGCGGCCGACGCGGATCATGATCTGCTTCAGCCGCGTCACGGCCGTCAGTGGTGCCCATTTGAAGGCCCGCGACCAGCGCGGCCGACCGTGCAGGGCCCCGAGCCGCTCCTGCTGCGCATACGCGTCGACCTTGATCACGATCCCGTCGATCTCGTAGTCGAGCTCGGCACGGCGCTTCTCCCAGGTGACGCAGCGCTCAACGACCTCCTCGACGGATTCGACCCGCTCGGCAAACGGATTCGTCGGAAACCCGTGCTCGCGCAGCCAGGCCAGCGTCTCCCACTGGCCCGCGAGTTCGACCCCCTCGTGGACGCCGATCGAGTACGCCCAGAAGGAGAGCGGACGAGATGCGGTGATCGTGGAGTCCTTCTGCCGCAGGGATCCCGCCGCGGCGTTGCGCGGGTTCGGCGTCGGCTTCTTGTCCTCGGCGACGAGCCGCTCGTTCAGGGCGTTGAAGCCCGAGAGCGGCATGTAGACCTCGCCCCGCACCTCTACCGTGCCGGCCGGCCTGTCGCCGGCCATCGCGAGCGGGATCGCGCGGATCGTGCGCAGATTGGCGGTCACGTCCTCGCCCTCCACACCGTCCCCGCGGGTCGCGCCCTGCTCGAGCACGCCGTCCCGGTACGTCAGGTTGATCGCGAGGCCGTCGATCTTCGGCTCGAGGACGTACGCGACCGACTCGCCCTCCCTGCCGAGGCGCTTGCGGACGTCGTCGGCCCACTTCGCGACCGCCTCGTCCGTCGTCACCTTGTCGAGCGAGCCCATCGGCGACAGGTGACGCGTCTTGCGGAAGCGCTCGGAGGCGGGCGCGCCCACCCGCTGCGTCGGCGAGTCGGGCGCAACGAGCTCGGGATGCTCCTCCTCGAGCGCGACGAGCTCGTCGAAGAGGGCGTCGTAGGCGGCGTCCTCCATGATCGGCTCGTCCTCGACGTGGTAGGCGATGAGCGCGCTGTTGAGGATGTCGCGCAACTCGGCGGCCCGAGCTGCGGTGGTCGTCGTCTTAGAGGAGGCCAAGGAGCTCCTCGGCACGGTCGACGATCGCGTCGGGGCCCTCGGCCTCGAGGCGCGAGCGGTCGTGGATCCGACCCCACGTCACCGCTACGGCGAACATGCCCGCGGCCCTGGCGGCTCGGATGTCGAAGGGCGAGTCGCCGACGTACGCCGTCGCGGCCGGGTCCGCCCCGAGCCGCTCGGCGCCGAGGAGGAGCGGCTGCGGATCCGGCTTGTGCCGCTCCGTCTCGTCGCCGCCGACGATCGTCTCGAACAGGTGGCTCAGCGGGACGGTGGCGAAGGCGAGCTCGACGGTCGCGCGCCGCTTCGCCGTCACCACTCCGAGCCGACGGCCCTCCTCGTGCAGGCGCGCGAGTACGTCCTCCATCCCGGCGCAGGCCTGGAGGTCGTCGTGGAGCGGCTCGTTGTGGGCGCGATAGACGTCGACGAGCAACTCGACGTGGTCGGGTGCGAGCGCGCGCATCTGCGCCTCGAGGCCGGGGCCGCCGACGGTCTGCATGAGCTCCTCGTCGGAGTATTCGCGGCCGAGCACCTCGAGCGTGGCGTGCCGCATGGAGGCGAGGATGATCGCGCCGGAGTCGACGACGGTGCCGTCGAGGTCGAAGAGGACGGTCTCGAACCGCATGCGTCGATCGTATCGGCGTCGCCAGTAGGGTCCGGAGCAGTGCCCGAGGTGTCGGACTTTCGCTATCTCGTCGTCCCGCACACCCACTGGGACCGCGAGTGGTATCTGCCGTTCGAGCAGTTCCGGCTGCGGCTCGGAGCGGTCGTCGACGGCGTCCTCGACACGCTCGAGCGCGATCCGTCCTTCACCTCGTTCACGCTCGACGGACAGGCGATCGTCCTCGAGGACTACCTCGAAGTGAGGCCCGAGAACGCGGGTCGCCTGCAGGTGCTCCTCGACGCCGCACGGCTCGAGGTCGGGCCGTCGTACGTCCTGCCGGACGAGATCCTCGTCGGCGGCGAGTCCCTCGTGCGCAACCTCCTCCTCGGCCGCAGCGCGTGCCGGCGTTTCGGCGTCGAGCCGAGCAGCGCCGGCTACCTTCCCGACAGCTTCGGCCATCCGGCGCAACTGCCGCAGATCCTCGCCGGGTTCGGCATCCGCACGCTTCTCTTTTCACGTGGCCTGGGCGACGCGATCGACGACGTCGGAGTCGTCTTCCGCTGGCGCGCCGGGCCGTCCGAGGTGGTGGCGTGCCAGATGCTGCCGCACTACGACAACTTCGCGCGTCTCACCTGGTACCACGACGCGGAGGAGCGCGTGCGCGCGATCGTCGAGCGGTTCGGCGACCTTCTGCGGGAGGCCGGTCAGGACGAGATCGTGCTCGCGAGCGGCTCCGACCATTTGCCGGTCGAGCCGGAGCTGCCGGAGATCATCAGCGGTCTGGAGCGGGCATTCGACGCGCCCTTCCGCATCGGCCGCTACGACGACTACACGCCCGCCCGGGACGAGCTCCCCCTGTACGAGGGCGAGCTGGTCGGCAGCCGGCTCCAGAACGTCCTCCGCGCGGTCAACTCGGCGCGGATCTACCTCAAGCAGGCGAACGAGCGCGCCGAGAGCCGGCTGCTTTCGATCGAGACGGCCGCCGCGCTGCGGACGCTGCGCGAGCACGCGCCCTACCCGGCCGCAGACCTGCGGCTGGCCTGGCGCGACCTGCTGCGCAACCACCCGCACGACTCCATCTGCGGGTGCTC
>JAICLM010000164.1 GCA_025927435.1 Thermoleophilia bacterium
GCGTTCACGCGGAGCACCGACGCTTTGCGGTCGGCGATCGCGTCGAGCTTCCCCACCAGCCGGTCGCCGTGGAGGATCGGCAGCGCGAAGTAGCCCCAGCGGCGCTTCGCGGCAGGCTTGTACATCTCGAGCGTGTACTCGAACTCGAACAGCTCCTCGGTGCGCCCGCGGTCGTGGATCAGCCGGTCGAACGGCGAGAGCAGCGCCGTCCTGCCCTTGAAGCCGCTGTCCAGGTACGCCGGGTCGATGCGCCATTCGCCCTTCACTCCCTCGACGACGGCCGGCTCCCCCGCCTCGCCGACGTGGATCGGCTCCATCGGCATCGCCCGCGCTCTCGCCCGCGCGATCCCGAGGGCCGCCAGCCGGCGCTCGTCGCGGATCCGCTCCGCCTCCTCGACCGACGGGATCTCGACGCCGGCGGGATAGACGCGCTCGGGCAGGTCCCAGACGCGCTCCCGGCCGACCCGGCCGGCGATGGCCACCTGGCCCCGTGCCTGCAGGAACTCGAGCATCTGGGTGACGTTGCGGTCGTTCGTCCAGCCGGTCGACGCCCACGGCACGGCACAGGTGTCCGGGATGTCGCGGGAGGTGAGCGGACCGGAGCGCTTCAGCAACTTCAAGACGTCGCGCCGGAAGCGGTCGTTGTCCCGGAGCCACGCTCGTACGCGCTCGCCGCCGCGCCGCCCGTCAGCCCCGGCGAGAAAGAGGCCGAGGTCGCTCATCGGCCGGATGAGCGCGTTGAACTCGAACAGCGTCCGGTCGACCTCGAGCGCCTGCTTCAGCTGCTCGGGCCGATACCTCGAGCCGAGGCGGCTCCAGAGGACGAGGTCGGCGTTCGGCGCGATCGCTGCGGTGGGATCGACCTGCAGCAGCGTCAGCCGCTCCACCACCTCGAGCAAGTCTCGCGGGCGTGGGGCGTCGAGCAGCTGCGCGCGCACGGCGATCCGTCGCGCCTGCTTCTTCGTCAGCTCGTGCACGCGCGAGAGGCTAGGCGATCAGGGCACTACGCTTGCCCGGTGGCGCGCAAGCCGCTGATCGGGATCACGACGTACGTCGAGCCCGCGTCGTGGGGACACTGGCAGCTCGAAGCGGCGCTCGTCCCGTACGACTACGTGCGGGCGGTGGAGCGGGCCGGCGGGAGAGCGGTGCTCGTGCCGCCGGACGACCAAGGCGTCGAGGAGCTGCTCGACGCGCTCGACGGGCTGATCCTCTCCGGCGGCAATGACCTGACGCCGCAGTCGTACGGCGCCGAGGCGGACCCGGCGACGGCCGGCACGAACCCGGCTCGTGACCGCGGCGAGCTCGCGCTGCTCACCGCCGCCCTCGAGCGCGACCTGCCGGTGCTCGCGATCTGCCGCGGCGCCCAGGTGCTGAACGTCGCGCGCGGCGGCGACCTCGTCCAGCACCTGCCCGACGTCGTCGGGCACGAGGGGCACCGAGCCGTAGCGGGCGAGTTCTCCGAGCACTCCGTCCGAGTCGATCCGGCCTCGCGGGTCGCGGGCGTGAAGGGGGAGGTCAAGTCGCATCACCACCAGGGCCTGGGCCGGCTCGGCGACGGCCTGCGCGAGGTCGCATGGGCCGAGGACGGCGTGGTCGAGGCAATCGAGGATCCCCAGAAGCCCTTCCTCGTCGGCGTCCTCTGGCATCCCGAGGCCGGCGAGGACAAACGCCTGTTCGAGCAGCTCGTCGCGGCGGCGCGCGATTTAAGGAACCCGTAAGCCCCCGCTCATCCCGCAGCAATTCTCGCGGTCGATCCTTCAAACCATCCGTGTCCTGCCGCCGAAAGGAGTACTGATGGCCTGGAAGAGACTGGCCCCCGCGGCGGTTGCCGCCGCGGCGGTCGCCGTGGTTCCCGTCGCGACGGGCGGGACGATGCATCCCGAGCTCGGCGCGCATCTCTCGGGCATGGGCGAGACGGGAGTCGTCAACCTCACCGCGCACTCGCAGGGGCACCGGCTCTGCTGGAAGTTCCAGCTGCACATGATGCGCGTCACGGGCGCGACCGTCCGCGACAGGCAGGGGATGATTGTCGCCCGCCTGGGCCACGTGTACCGTGCGAAGGGCTGCGCCATGGTGCCGAAGAAGTCCTTGCAGCTGCTCGAGACGAAGCCCGGCCGCTACCGGGTCTGGGTCGCGACGAAGGGCCATCCGGGCGAGCTGCGCGGCAGGCTCCACGCCGGCACGGCGCACATGTAGATGGACTCGCCGCCCCTCCCCGATCAGGAGCCACGCCGCTACGGGCGGAGGCTGTTCCTCGCCACCGTGGCCGGCGGCATCTCGTCCCTCTACTGGGGCAAGGCCGCCTGGGATCACGTCACCGGGGTCATCTCCCCCGTCGCGTCGGCCGTGGCGCCGATCCTGCCGACCGGGGGCTGGCGCATCTACACGATCTCCGGCCATATGCCGGAGTTCGACCCGGCCACGTGGCGGCTGAGGGTCGGCGGCCTCGTCGACAATCCGGTCTCGCTGACCTACGACGAGCTGCGTGCGCTGCCGCACGTCGAGCAGGTCTCGACCTTCCACTGCGTCACGGGCTGGACGGTGCAGGACGTCCACTGGGGCGGCGTCCGGCTGGGCGACGTGCTTGCCCGCGCGCGGCCGCAGGCGTCCGGGCACGCGCTCCGGTTCGTCTCGATGGAGGTGCCCTACGTCGACTACCTGACGGTGTCGCAGGCGTCCCTGCGCGACGTGATGCTCGCCTACGAGATGGACGGGAAGCCGCTGGCGCGCGAGCACGGCGCGCCGGTGCGGCTCGTCATCCCGGAGATGTACGGCTACAAGAACGTGAAGTGGCTCAACGGCATCGACGTCGTCCCGAAAGCCGTCAACGGCTACTGGGAGGATCTCGGCTACGACCGCAACGCCTGGGTCGGCCGCTCCAACGGGTACGGCACGTGAAGGCCGGCCACGTCCGGCGCTTCTCACCCGTCGAGCGGCTGCTCCACTGGGTGAACGCGGCAGGGTTCTTCTTCCTCCTCGTGACCGGGCTGATCCTCTATCTCCCGAGCCTGTCGATGCTCGTCTCGCGCCGGCAGACGATCCAGGGCATCCACTTCTGGGGCGGCGTCGGCTGGCTGGGGGCGCTCGCGGGCGTCGTGCTGCTCGGCGGCCGCCGCCTGCTGGCGACGGCGCGCGAGCTCGACAGCTTCGACGGCGACGACCTGAGCTGGCTGCGCGGCCGCGGGGCCCCGCAGGGGAGATTCAATGCCGGCCAGAAGATCAACGCGGTCCTCACCGCGGCCTTCACGATCCTGTTCGGCGTCTCCGGCCTGCTGCTCTGGTTCGGAGAGGAGGACACGCGCTACCGCTTCGCCAGCACGGTGATCCTCCACGACGGGCTGATGTACGTCTCGCTTGCGCTCCTCGTCGGGCACCTCTACCTCGCGCTGATCCACCCGGCGACGCGGCACGCGCTCCGCGGGATGACGCTTGGGAGCGTCGATGCGGGCTGGGCGGCGCGGCACCACGCGAAGTGGCGCCCGGACTGAGGCGATGACACAGACCGTTTTGGTCGTCGACGACGAGCCGATCGTGCGGGACGTCGTCGTCCGTTACCTCGAGCGCGACGGCTTCCGCACGGTGACGGCGGCGAACGGAGACGCTGCCAGGGAGCTCATCGAGCAGCGCGAGCCGAGCCTCGTCGTGCTCGACGTGATGCTGCCGGGGACGGACGGCCTTTCGCTCTGCCGCTGGATCAGGGGACGCTCGAGCCTGCCGGTGATCCTCCTCACCGCCCGGGGCGAGGAAGCCGACCGCATCGTGGGCCTCGAGCTCGGCGCCGACGACTACGTGACGAAACCGTTCTCCCCGAGAGAGCTCGCGGCGCGTGTGCGCTCGGTGCTCCGCCGCAGTAACGGCGGCTCGCCGCCGACCCAGGCGATCGCCTTCGGCGAGCTCGAGCTCGACGGCGTCAGCCGCGAAGCCCGGCGGGCCGGCGTTCCCGTCCAGTTGACGGCGAAGGAGTTCGAGCTGCTCTGGTTCCTCGCCTCGCATCCCCGCCACGTCTTCTCCCGCGACCAGCTGATGGCCCGCGTCTGGGGCTACGAGGCGGCCGTCGACACCGGCACGGTCACGGTCCACGTGCGGCGGCTGCGGGAGAAGATCGAGCCCGACCCGGGGCGGCCTCGGCACCTGCGCACGGTGTGGGGTGTCGGCTACCGACTCGATCCATGACCGAGCTGGCCCTCGTCGTCGCTGCCGGCAGCCTGCTCGCGGGGCTCGTCCTCGCGTTCCTCCTGCGGTGGGCCACCACGGTCTCGCTCCAGCTGGCCGGGCTCGCGCTCGTCGCCGTCTGCGTGCCGCTCGCCGCAGTGCTGCTGTCGGGGTGGGTCATGTTCCACATGGGCGCGGACGTGAAGATCCTCGCCGTCGCCGCCGGCTCGGCGACCGCTGCCGTCTTCGCAGCGCTCGTGCTCGCCCGCTCGATCACGGGCTCGCTGCGCCGCGTGGGTGGAGCGTCGCGAGCGCTGGCCGCCGGCGACCTGTCGGCGCGCGCTCCGGGCGGCGGGCCCCGGGAGATCGCGGAGCTCGCCGCTTCCTTCAATGCCATGGCCGCGGCGCTCGAGCAGCTCTTCGACGCGCGGCGGGAGCTCGTCGCCTGGGCGAGCCACGACCTGCGCGCTCCGATCGCCTCGCTGCAGGCGATGCTCGAGGCGATCGAGGACGGGCTCGTGTCCATGGAGGACTATCTGCCGACGCTGCGCGCGCAGGTGCGGACGCTTTCGACGCTCGTCGACGACCTGTTCGAGCTGGCCCGGATCGACGCGGGCGTGCTCAGGCTCGAGCTGCGGCAGATGCCGGTCGGGCCGCTCGTCGAGTCCGCGTTGCGGCTCCTCCAGCCCGAGGCCGAGGCGCGCGGGGTGGTCCTGAGCTCGGACGTGGACGAGAAGGCCGAGGCGCACCTCGCGCCCGACAAGTTCGAGCGCGTCCTCTTCAACCTGGTGACGAACGCGCTGCGCCACACTCCGTCGGACGGCTCGGTCGCGGTGCGCGTCGAGCGCCGCAGCGCGGATCTGCTCCTGCGCGTCGAGGACAGCGGCGAGGGGTTGCCGGAGGAGGCGCCGGCCCGGATGTTCGAGCGCTTCTGGCGCGCCGACCGGGCGCGGAGTGGCAGCGGGGCCGGCCTCGGGCTGGCGATCGCCCGCGGTCTGGTCGAGGCGCACGGCGGCCGGATCTGGGCCGAGAA
>JAICLM010000224.1 GCA_025927435.1 Thermoleophilia bacterium
GCGCGCGACACGGCGAAGCCGAGCACGGTGCGTGAGACGAGGGTCACGTCGGGCAGGTGCGTGCCGCCGGTGTAGGGGTCGTTGAGGATCGCGACCTGCCCCGGTTCGAGGCCGAGCCGCATGACCGCGGCGACCGCGTCCGGCATCGCGCCGAGGTGGACGGGGATGTGCTCGGCCTGGGCGATCATCCGGCCGCGCTCGTCGAACAGCGCGGTCGAGCAGTCACGCCGCTCCTTGATGTTCGCCGAGAAGGCGGAGCGGATCAGGACTGCGCCCATCTCTTCCGCGATCGAGCGCAGCGACGCACCGATCACTTGGAGCTGAATCGTTGCACTCGCGTCAGCCACGCGTCACCACCCAGCTGGAACCATCCCTAGCCCCCTCCCACCCGGGGGGGATCCAGAGGGTCGAGCCGTCCAGCTCGATCAGAGCCGGGCCGGATGCGCGTTGTGCCTCGCCGGTCGGCAGCTCGAGCTCCGGCCCGGGCACGACGTCTGCGGTGCGGACGGCGACGAGCTCGACCTCCCGCCCGCGGTCGGCGTAGCCGTAGCGCTCCTCGTGCGCGCGGTGGAAGCGCTCCTCCAGCCGGGCGCCGAGTGGCACGGCCAGCTCGAACGACTGGCCGCGATAGCGTAGGTCCGCCTCGCCGTCCGGAGGCAGATCGTCCACCTCGCCGAGCGGCCGGACGTGGGAGACGACGCGATCGCGCCGCTCGTCACCGGCCGCCAGGCCGAGCGCCGAGAGAACCCCGGCCGCCGCCGGCACCAGCACGGCCTCCATCCCGAGCTCCTCCGCAAGCGCGCACGCGTGAAGAGGACCCGCGCCGCCGTAGGCGACGAGCGCGAACTCGCGCGGGTCGTGTCCCCGCTCGACGGAGACGAGGCGTAGGGCCCGCAGCATCTCGGCGTTCACGACCTCCACGACCGCGGCCGGATCGATCCCGGCGAGCGCCGCCTGCGCCGCCGACCGATCGAGCACCAGCCCGCCGGGCAGCTCCTCGGGCAGCCGCCCGAGCAGGAGGTTCGCGTCGGTCACCGTCGGCCCGCCGCCGCGCCCGTAACAGGCAGGGCCGGGATCGGCGCCTGCCGACTCCGGCCCTACCCTCAGCGCACCGCCTGCGTCGCGGCGCACGAGGGAGCCGCCCCCGGCGCCCACCGTGTGCACGTCGACCGACGGCAAGCGGACCGGCAGGCCGCCGACCTCCCGCTCGGACACGCGCACGGCCCGGCCTCCCGGCAGGAGGCAGACGTCAGTCGACGTGCCGCCCATGTCGAAGGCGAGCGCGTCCTCGAAGCCTGCCCGGCGCGCGAGCAGACCGGCACCGACCACGCCTCCCGCGGGCCCGGAGACGAGCAGCCGCGCGGGATGCTCAGCGGCCTCCACGGCCGGAAGGACGCCTCCCGAGGAAAGCATCACGACCGGCTCCGGTAGCCCGGCCCCGGCCGCCCCCGCGACGAGCGCGCGCAGATACCGGGCCGCCACCGGTGCGAGATACGCATCGGCCGCCGTCGTCGAGGCCCGCTCGTACTCCCGGAACTCGGGCGCGACCTCGTGCGACGCGACCACGTGCACGCCGGGATGCCGGTGGCGCAGTTCCGCCGCCACGGCCCGCTCGTGCGACGGATCGCGGAACGCAAAGAGGAGGCAGACCGCGACCGCGTCCGCGTCGCCGAGGTCGGGAAGGGAGTCGAGCTCGAGCGCCTCGAGCTCCCCCTCCGGCCCGAGCCGGCCGCGGACGCCGTGGCATCGCTCGAGCGGCACGAGCGGCTCCGGATGTTCGGCGCAGAGGCGATACAGATGCGCGCGCGTCTGCCGTCGCAGGTGAAGCAGATGCTCGAAGCCTGCGTTCCCGACGTAGGCGACGCGGGCGCCGCGCCGCTCCAGCAGCGCGTTCGTCGCGACCGTCGTCCCGTGGGCGAAGCGCTCCAGCCCGCCGCCCGCGCCAACCGCGCGGGCCGCTGCGAGCACCGACTCCTCCTGCTTGGCGGCGGTCGGCACCTTCGCCGTCCGGATCTCGCCCTCGTCGAGGAGCACCGCGTCGGTGAACGTGCCGCCGACGTCGACGCCCAGGATCGCCACGTCCGTACTCTGCACCGGCATGCGGGTCCGCGCCTTCCTCTTCGACTTCGACGGGCTCATCCTCGACACCGAGCTCGCCGCCCGCGCGGGCTGGGAGCTCCTCTACCGCGAGCACGGCCACGAGCTGCCGACGGATCTCTGGGCCACGCTCGTCGGTACCACCCATGCGCCGTGGGACCCGATGGCGCACCTCGAGGAGCTCGTGGGCGAGCCGCTCGAGCGGGGGTCGCTGAACGAGCGGCGCTACGAGCACGAGATAGCCCTGATCGAGGCCGAGGAGCTGCGGCCCGGCATCGCGGAGTACCTCGCCGCGGCCCGCCGGCACGGACTGAAGCGCGCGATCGTGTCCAGCTCGACCCGGCACTGGGTCGACATGCACCTCGAGCGGCTCGAGGAGGCGGCCGGCTGGGACGCGATCTGCACCGCCGACCGCGACCCCGCGCGGGCGAAGCCGGCGCCGGTGCTCTACCTCGAAGCGCTCGGCCTGCTCGACGTCGACGCAGGCGAGGCGGTCGCGTTCGAGGACTCCCCGAACGGGGTCCGGGCGGCGAAAGCCGCAGGGATCTTCTGTGTCGCCGTCCCGAACGAGGTCACGCGGGATCTGGGGCTCGAGGAGGCCGGCGCCGACATCGTCCTCGACTCGCTCGCCGACCTGCCCCCGGAGACCTTGTTCAGCCGGCTCGCGCAGGAATAAGGTCGTCACATGGCTGCATACGAGAAGGCCCACATCGACGAGATCGCCTCCAGGCAGTGGCCGCACTGGATTCCGGTCCGGCACCACTTCGGGATCGAGACCTTCGGCATCAATCTCTGGCGGGGGCGAGACGACGGGACGCTCATCCCCGAGCACGACCATGGCGAGAACGGGGAGCCCGAGCTCTACTACACCGTCGAAGGCCACGCGACGTTCACGGTCGCCGGCGAGGAGGTCGACGCGCCGGCGGGCACGTGCCTGTGGATCGAGGAGGCCTCGACGACAAGGGCGGCAACTGCACGCGACCCGGGGACGCTCGTCCTCTCGGTCGGTGCCGGCCCGCCCGGGACGGGATACAAGCCCGCCGGCTGGGACTCGCACTATCTCGAAGGCGACAAGTAGCTCGCTAGCCTCCCAGCGGAGCGGCCGGGCCCGGTGGCCCAGCGGGTCTTCAAAACCCGTACGGTCGTGCAGCCCACGGCTAGGTCGGTTCGACTCCGGCGCCGCTCCGTGTCCGGCCTAATCGGGCTTCATCTCGTCGAGCGCGGCGCGAGCCTCATCGTGCACGCGTAGACGGCGGTCGTCGGGCGACTCCGCTTCCGCCTCGGTCGCCGCGTCCGGCTGTGCCGGCGCCTCCTCCCCCACGGGCTCCGGAGGCGTCTCCTCGACGACGGTCTCGGGGGCGCGCGTCTCCGCGAGCTTCGCCCGGAGCTCCTCGGCGCGCTCGTCCGTCTCCGTCTCGGCGGCCTCCGGCGCCGGCTCTGTGCCGACCGGGAGGCGCCGTCGCAGCCAGCGGTAGGCAGTGATCCCGCCGACGGCTCCTCCCACCCACGCAGTCAGGCGACGCATCCGGGCGATGCTACAGTGAC
>JAICLM010000067.1 GCA_025927435.1 Thermoleophilia bacterium
GCCGTGGGGTTGACGGTCGTCGCCCGCGGCGTCAACTACGGCACAGGCTTCGAGATCGCCCTCAAGATCCGCGAGCTGTCAGGCCTCGTCACGGAGGCGTACTCGCCCGCCGACCTGATGCACGGCCCCATCGCCGCGATCCAGCCGGGCTGGCCAGTCGTAGTCGTCGCGCCCAGCGGGCCCGCGCGGCCGAGCGTCGAGGAAATCGTCCCGCCGTTGCGCGCACGCGGCGCGCGGCTGATGGCGGTCTCGGACGTCCGCGCGGTACTCCGGCGCGCGCAGACGAAGCTCGTGCTCGCGTCCGGCGTCCCGGAGTGGCTCAGCCCGCTCACCGCCGTGGTGCCCGGACAGGTGACTGCGATGCGGCTCGCGAGTCTCCGCGGCCTCGATCTCGACAGCCCGGTCGGCCTCCGGAAGGTGACGCTCACTCGCTGACCCCGAGCACGGGGGAAGCGGCCGCGCCCCCGAACGCGGCCGCTTCGCATCGCCCTCTACTACTAGGAAGTGGCCGGCGCCTTCAGGACCACGACGTGCATCCGCGTGGCCAGGGCCGGAAGCTGCGTGACCAGGTCGCCGGTGATCTTCTTCGGAGCCCGGACCGTCATGTAGCCCTTGGTGCCGTCGACGATCTCGCCGTGGGCGTGGCTACCGCGCCGGAACGTGACCTTCGACTTCGTCGTGAGCGTGAAGGTGAGGGACTGATTCTTCAGCGCACGACCGTGGTAGTTCGAGTGCTTGACGTCGATCGTGATCGAGCCGGTTGCGCTGTCGCTCGCCGCGGTGTACGCCGAAAGCGTCCCCTTCAGGATGTACTGCACCTTGGGAGCCGACTTGCCGCCGTGCGCGGGATTCGCCTTCGCGACGGCGACGCTTGTGGGAAGCGCCACTGCCGCCACGAGGAAGATGATGAGCCGCTTCATTCCGTGATCTCTCCTATTCGTCGCCCGACTGACCTGCGCATACTGGGTCCCGCGTGTCAGCGCAGCCGCAGCGCACCGTAAGGTCAATGTAAAGCGGCTGCTCCTAGGCCGGTTCGGCAGGTGCGCCGGCAAGGCGGCGCAGAAAGGGAATGGCCACGAGCCCGATGACGAGCGTGGGTAGGACGATCACCCCTCGGTAGAGCAGTACCGCCGCGACCACGTGCGCGTTCGAGGCGCCGAAGCCCACGAGCGTGCCGATCATCCCCAGTTCCACGACCCCGATCCCGCCGGGCGTGAGGGGCAGTGAGCTGATCACGCGCCCGATCGCCCACGCGAGAAACGCCTCGCTCAGCGGCAGATCGGCGAACGAGATCCCCACCGCCCGCAGGCAGAGCTCGAACACGACGAAGGCGGTCAGCTGGTTGGCCAGTGTCGCGGCCGTCAGCCTCGGCCAGCGCCTGCGGAGCAACATCAGCCGCTCCGCCCGGAGCCTGACGAGGGCCTCCCCGCTCCAGTCCGGCGGTGTCCGGTGGAAGAAGCCCGCGACTCGCCCGGCGACGCGTGCGGCGAAGTCGCCGAGCCACCGGGCCGCCCCCGCGCTGCGCAGCGCCGCTACCGCGAGCCCGACGATGAGCGCGCCGCACGCTGCGCTCACGCCGGCGATTACGAGCGTCGAGCTCGACAGCTGGCCCGTGGCGAAGACGAGGATCGCTCCCACGAGGGGGTAGACGAGGATCATCACCTGGCTCCAGATGCCGGTCACCGCGACGGCGAAGGCGGCGGCCCCCCGATCCACACGCAGCCTGCGCAGGAAGCCGAACGAGAGCGCCATCCCGAGCGGGGCGCCGCCCGGCAGCAGCGTCGTCAGCGCCGTCGAGGCCTGGGTGAAGGCAAGTGCGGCGAGGAACGACAGTTGCGGGAGCACTGCTTGCCACGGCAACGCGGTGGTCACGATGTCGAGCAGCGATGCCGCCCCCAGCGCTGCGATCCAGGGCGCGGAGACGGTCCCGAGCTGGTGCGCGACGTCCCCGTAGCTCGCGATGCGCGGGACGACTTCGAGGAAGACGATCGCGGCGAGCGCGACGCCGAGCGCAAAGCGGAGGATGGCCCGGCGGCTGCTCCGCATGCGGGGGAGTCTAGGAACCGGCCCTGCCCACACGCGCTGCTAGCCTCACCTGCCGATGCGCGTCCTGATCACGGGCGGGGCCGGCTTCATCGGCTCACACCTCGCCGACCGGCTGCTCGCGGAGGGGCATGAGGTGCGGGCGCTCGACAACCTCGATCCGCAGGTTCACGGGCCCGGGCAGCCGCCCGACTATCTGGACGAGGCGGTCGAGCTTCAGGTCGGAGACGTTCGCGACCACGAGGCGGTGGGGCGCGCGCTCGAAGGCGTCGACGCCGTCTACCACTTCGCCGCCGCCGTCGGTGTCGGCCAGTCGATGTACGAGATCGAGCGGTACACGTCCGTCAACGCGATCGGTGCCGCGGTCGTCCTCGAGGAGGCCCTCGAGCGGCGGGACGTGATCCACAAGCTCGTCGTGGCCTCGTCGATGTCGATCTACGGCGAGGGGCAGCACCGAAACCCGCGCACCGGCGAGAGTGGGATCGCGCCCGGGTTGCGGCCCGAGAGCCAGCTCGCTGCGCAGCAGTGGGACGTGATCGGGGACGACGGCGGGCCGCTGGAGCCGGAGCCGACCGCCGAGACGAAGCCGCTGCGCCCGACGTCCGTCTACGCCGTCAACAAGCGCGATCACGAGGAGTTGTTCCTCTCAGTCGGTGCTGCCTACGGCATCCCGGCGGTCGCGCTCCGGTTCTTCAACGTCTACGGCGAGCGGCAGGCGCTCTCGAACCCGTACACCGGCGTGGCGGCGATCTTCTCCTCGCGGCTTCTCAACAACAACCGCCCGGTCGTGTTCGAGGACGGCAGGCAGACGCGCGACTTCATCGACGTGCGCGACCTCGTGCGCGGCTGCGCGCTCGCGCTGGCAACCGACGGCGCGGACGGGAGCACGCTGAACCTCGGCACCGGCCGAGCGACCTCCATCGTCGACGTCGCTCACACGATCGCGGCCGGGCTCGGCAAGGAGATCGAGCCCGAGATCGTCGAGCAATACCGCGCCGGTGACATCCGGCACTGCTTCGCCGACATTCGCCTGGCGGAGGAGCTGCTCGGGTTCCGCTCTGAGATCGCATTCGAGGACGGGATGCGTGACCTGCTCGCGTGGCTGGAGGGGCAGGAAGCGGTGGACGCCATGGACGCCGCCCGCGAGGCGCTCGTCGCGCGCGGCCTCGCGCGTTGAGCTCGGTCCCGGACGTCTCCGTCTCACTCGTCAACACGAACTCGCGGGAGCTGCTGCTCGCGTGCCTCGACTCGCTGCGAGGCACGGAGGTCGAGATCGTGGTGCTCGACAACGCGTCGGAGGACGGCTCCGCAGCCGCTGTCCGCGAGCGCTTCCCGCACGTCCGCGTGATCGAGCAGCGGCACCGCGCCGGCTTCGGCGCCAACCACAACACGGTGATCCGCGCCACGACCGGCCGTTACGTGTTCGTGCTCAACGAGGACACGACGAGCGAGGACTGGGGCTTCGCGCGGATGGTCGCGCATCTCGACGCGAACCCGCGGGTCGCGGCGCTCGCGCCGAGGCTCGTGTATCCGGACGGGAGGCCGCAAGCCTCCGCGTGGCGCTTCCCGTCGCCGGCCGCCGCCGCGCTCGGCCTGCTCACGCTCGGCCGCGCGGGGATCCTCCAGTCGGGAGGGAGCGAGACCCGCGACGTCGACTGGGCCATGGCGGCCGCGCTCCTCGTCCGCCGCGAGGCGCTCGACGAGGTCGGCCTCTTCGACGAGGAGTTCTTCATCTACTCGGAGGAGACGGATCTCCTGCGGCGGCTGCGCAACGCGGGTTGGCGGACGCAGTACTTCCCGCAGGTCACCGTCGTGCACCACGAGTCCCAGTTCAGCGCGGGGATTCCCGAGCGGAGGATCAACGAGATGTGGCGCGGCAGGCACCGCTACTGGGAAAAGCACCACTCCGCGGTGGGCGGCCGGGTCGCTGCGCTCTGCACGGGCGGGCAGTACGCGGCGCGGGCGCTGCTGCGCGCGGGAGACCGCGACTTCGCCGGCCGGATGCGCTTGCACGCGCGCGATGCGATGCGCGTTCGCGGGCCCGGTCTGCGCGAGCTTGCGGAGGACTGGAACCGCGAGCACGAAGATCGCTAGCGCCGGGGCTTGTGTTCGGGCACACTTGGCTTCCAGCGACACAGACGCTCCGGGGGCGCCGTGACGGCGATACAGCGAACGAGATTCAGCAGGGCAGAGTCACCGAGCAGGTCTCGGGTGTCCCGCGCGCACCGGCCTCCCCGGCGCGTGGACGGGGCGTGGCGGAGCCGCGTCCGGCACCGTCTGGAGTCGGCCGGCGGCAGCGGAGGCGGACAGTCCGAGGAATCCGCACCGCTCGTCCTCCTCGTCGACGACGAGCGCGCGATCCGCACGATCTGCCGCGTCAACCTGGAAGGCGACGGGCTCGCGGTGTCCGAGGCCGCGCACGGCGGCGAGGCGCTGGAGCGGATCGCGCAGGAGCACCCGTCGCTCGTCCTCCTCGACGTGATGATGCCCCGTGTCGACGGCTGGCGCGTTGCCGAGGAGCTGGCCGCGGACGACGCGACGCGGGATATCCCGGTCGTCTTCCTCTCCGCACGCGCCGCGCACGAGGACCGCCTGCGCGCGCAGGAGCTCGGCGCCGTGGGCTACGTCGTCAAGCCGTTCGACCCGCTCGAGCTCGCCGGGACTGTGCGAGAGGTGCTGGAGCGCATTGCGAGGGGCGAGCGCGAGCAGCTCAATCGGGAGCTGTCGGAGCGCGGTTGATCGCAGGCGCGGCGCCATCCGAGCACGCAGGGGCGGGCCGGTGGCCCCACCTCAGGCTGCGCTGGGGCGCGGCCGCGGTCGTGGCGGTCGGTGCGCCGGCCCTCGTCACGCTGCTTGCCTTCACGAGCGTCCGTACCGTTGTTCCGGGCTTGCTCTACGTGGTCGCGATCATCCTGGCCACCGTGGTCGGCGGCCGCATCGGCGGTCTCGTCGCCGTCGTCGCCTCCGCCTTCCCCTTCTTCTACTTCTTCGCGTCGCGCTACGACCGGGGGGAGCTGAACGCCGAGGGCGCCACCGCTCTCATCGTGTTCGTCGTCGCGGCGCTGTTCGGCAGCGAGGTGCTCGGGCGCGAGCGGGCGGCCCGCGAGCGTGCGGAGCTCGCCATGCGGCAGAGCGCGAGCGCGCTCGACGCGGCGACGCGGCTGCAGTACGTCGCGGACGCGCTCTCGACCGTGCACACGCCCCAGGAGGTGCTCGACGCAGTGCTCACCGAGGGCGTCCGCGCAGCCGAGGCGCGCGGCGGGCTGATCGCAACGATGAGCGACGACGGCGAGTGGCTCGAGGTGATCGCGTCGCGAGGCTACGACCTGCGGTACATCGAGCCGTTCCGGCGCTTTCCGGTCAGCGGGAACTACCCGCTCTCGGAGGCGGTGCGGACCGGGGAGGGAGTGTTCATCGGCTCGGAGGCGGAGCGGGACGAGCGCTATCCGGAGTTGATCGGCCGCTCGCAACCGGGCCACGGCCTCGTCTGTGTCCCGCTGATCGGCGAGCGCGGCACGATCGGCGGGCTCGTCTTCTCGTTCCCGACCGACCAGGAGTTCACGCCCGAGCGCCGGGCGCTGAAGATCGCGCTGGGGAGACAGGCGGCGCTGGCTCTCGAACGGGCGCGCTTCTCGGCGGCCGAGCGGACTCTGCGCGAGCGGCTCTCCTTCCTCGGCGAGGCGACTGCGCTGCTCACCTCGTCCCTCGAGCTCGACCGGACCCTCGAGCGCCTCACCGAGCTCGCGGTTCCGCTGCTCGCCGACTGGTGCACGATCTCGATGCTCGTTGAGGAAACCGGGGAGATCGAGCAGATCGTCGTGGCTCACCAGGATCCCGAGCGCAGGCGCTGGGCCGAGGAGATGCGCGAAGGCTCCCGCACGGTCCGGATCGACGACGAGTTCGACCTCACGGCGCAGGTGATCCGCAGCGGCGAGTCGGTCTTTCTCCGCGAGATCCCGCAGGAGCTGCTGGACGAGGCCGTGCAGCGCGATCCCAATGCGGCCCGGGCGCTCGAGCAGATCACTCTCCGGAGCGCGATCACCGTGCCGCTCCTCGCGGGCGAGCGGATCTTCGGCGCGCTGACGCTCGTCTCGGAGACCCGTGAGCTCGAGGACTCCGAGTTCGAGCTCGCGCAGGAGCTCGCCGCGCGCGCCGCGATCGCCGTCGAGAACGCGAGGCTCTACCGGGAAGCCGAGCGCCGCGCAGAGGCCGCGCTTGCCCTCGCGTACGTGGGCGACGGCGTCGTCCTGCTCGACCGCGACGGGCGCGTCCGCTTCTGGAACTCGGCGGCCGCGGCGATCACCGGCGTCCGGGAGGCGGACGCGGTCGGACGGCATCCGGCCGAAGTCGTGCCGAAGTGGGAGGAGCTGACCCGGCTGGCGGCGCTCGCCGACGCCGCCACGCCCGAGCGCGCGCGCTCCGTGACGGTGCCGATCGAGACCGCGTCGGGCGACCGCTGGGTCGCGGTCACCGGCGTCGCCTTCGACGAGGGCGTCGTCTACGCGCTGCGCGACGTCAGCGACGAGCAGGCGCTCGAGCGCGCGCGGAGCGATTTCGTCGCGACCGCCTCGCACGAGCTCCGCACGCCGCTCGCGGCGGTCTACGGCGCGGCCCGTACCCTGCGGCGCACCGACATCGAGATCCCGGACGAGCAGCGGGAGCGGTTCCTCGACATCATCGTGAGCGAGACCGAGCGGCTGACGGCGATCGTCTCCCAGATCCTGCTCGCCGGCCAGCTCGAGGAGGGTCGCGTGGACGTCACGACGACGGCCACCGACCTGCAGCCGCTCGCCGAGAGCGTGCTCGACTCCGCGCGCCTGCGCGCGCCCGAGCAGATCGAGCTGCGGCTGGAGCAGAACGGCGATCGCGCGGTCGCTCTTGCCGACGAGGACAAGCTCCGCCAGGTGCTCGTCAACCTGCTCGACAACGCGATCAAGTACTCACCAGACGGCGGAGACGTGACGGTCGAGCTCAACGGAGGGCACGGTCGCGTCCGTCTGGCGGTGCGCGATCGCGGGCTCGGCATTCCGCCGGGCGAGCAGGAGCGGATCTTCGAGAAGTTCTACCGGCTCGATCCGGCGCTCACGCGCGGCGTCGGCGGCAGCGGGCTCGGCCTCTTCATTTCCCGCGAGCTGGTCTCCCGGATGGGGGGCAGCCTCACCGTTCGCTCGCAACCAGGCGAGGGTGCTGCGTTCGTGGTGGACCTGCCCGCCGCTTAGGGGGATCTCACCTCAAACGGCAAACTTAAGAGACGAAATGCTCGTTCTCGTTGCAGACGACGACCGTGCGGTGCGCGAGGCGCTCGAGCGCGCCCTGCAGCTGCACGGCTACGAGGTTGCGCTTGCGTCCGACGGCGACACGGCGCTCACCGCGGTGGACGCGCGCACGCCTGACGCAGTCGTGCTCGACGTGATGATACCCGGGCTCGACGGCCTCGACGTGACGCGGCGCCTGCGCCGGCAGGGGAACCGCATCCCGATCCTCCTGCTCACGGCGCGCGACGCGATCGGCGACCGGGTAGAAGGGCTCGACGCCGGCGCCGACGACTATCTCCCCAAGCCGTACGACCTCGAGGAGCTGCTCGCGCGGCTCCGTGCGCTCCTGCGCCGCTCGAAGCCGGAGGAGCCGGGCGCGGTCCTCCGCTTCGCTGACCTGAGCCTCGACCTCGGCTCGATGGACGCGCGGCGCGGCAGCCGCCGGTTCGAGCTAACGACGACGGAGGCGCACCTGCTGGAGCTGTTCATGCGCAACCCGCGCCAGGTGTTACCGCGCTCGCTCATCTACGAGCGTGTCTGGGGCTACGACTTCAGCCACTCCTCGAACGCGCTCGACGTCTACGTCGGCTATCTCCGCCGCAAGACCGAGGCCGAGGACGAGCCGCGCCTCATCCACACCGTCCGCGGCACGGGCTACGTGCTGCGCGAGCCGTGACCCTTCGCCTCCGCCTGACGCTCGTCGCGGCCGGGGTCGTGGCGATCGTTGTCGCGCTCGTCTGCGCGACGACGTATTTCGTCATGCGGCACGAGCTGCAATCACAGCTCGACAGCTCGCTCAGGGGAGAGGTTCAAGCGGTTCAGGTCAACCCGAATGCGTACACCAGCCCGCAGGACTTCGGGGGGAACCTCGTCGAGGTGATCGACCCGAACGGGCACGTGGAAGCGGCGAGCTATAGCGTCACGCCGGATGCGCGCGTGCGCGCGGTCGCTGCCGGTAGAAGCCGGGGCTTCTATCGGGACATAACCGCGCATAACCCCGTCACCGGCGAGGCGGTTCATCTCCGCGAGCTCGTCCTACCCATCCCCGCGCTCTTCGGTGCTAGCGGCGCGGTGATCGGATACAAGAATCTGCAGGAGACCGACCGGACCCTTGGTCGGCTGCGATTCATCCTTATCCTCGTCTCCCTGGGCGGAATCGCTGCAGCGGCCGCAGCGGGCGCTCTTGTCTCCGGCGCGGCACTCGCACCGGTACGACGTCTGACTGCAGCCGCGGAACGGATCGCACGGACGGGCGAGCCGAGCGAGCGCGTACCGGAAGGAGGCCAGGACGAGCTTGGGCGCCTCGGCGCGTCCTTCAACACGATGCTCGCCTCGCTCGAGGAGTCGCTCGAGACGCAGCGTCGCTTCGTCGCCGACGCCTCGCACGAGCTCCGGACGCCGTTGACGAGCCTGCAGACGAACATCGACGTGCTGCGCGGCGACATCGCGCTCGAACCGGAGCAGCGCCGGAGGCTGCTCGACGATCTCCACCGGGAGTCGCAGGAGATGCGGGGACTCATCGCCGGGCTGCTCGAGCTCGCCCGCGGCGGGGCGCAGATTGAGAAGGAGGAGTTCCAGCTCGACGAGGTCGTGGAGGACGTGGTCGAGCGGGCACGCTCGCGCTTCCCCCAGGTGTCCTGGCGAAGCAACCGCCTCGAGCCGACGGTCGTCGACGGCTATCGCGACCGGATGGAGCGCGCTGTCTGGAACCTGCTCGAGAACGCGGGCAAGTGGAGCGGGGACGGCGGCTCGGTCGAGGTCTCGCTCGCCGGCGGCGAGCTGCGGGTGCGCGATCACGGGCCGGGATTCGCCGACGAGGACCGGCCGCTCGTGTTCGACCGCTTCTACCGCTCGGCCGCGGCCCGGTCTATGCCCGGCGCCGGGCTCGGCCTCGCGATCGTCCGCGAGGTGGCCGAGGCGCACGGCGGCACGGTCGAGGCGGCCAATGCCGAGGACGGCGGAGCGGTGGTGCGCCTGAGCCTCAACGGGGCGGTGCGCAGCTCTCACCCGGACTCTTAGGGTGTTTTAATCCTTTCGTGATTCGATGCGTCTTGCATCGAACCCCTCCCGGCTCGGCCGCTACGGCGGGCCGCGGCCAGCCCGGTCCGGCGTCTTCCCGGATCCCCTGCGGTGAAGGCGCCGGACTGAGCGGCAGGTAGCCGGCTAGAGCACGCTCAGCTCCTGGTCGTACTCCGGCAGGAGATCGCGGTCGCCCCCGTTCACTCGATCGCCGGGACGAAGGGGCACGACGACGCGAATCCTGCCGCCGCGCACGAACCCGACCCGGTCCGGCCCGACCTCGAGCGGCTCGTATTCGGCCGCGAACGCCTTCGGCCGCTCCATGCGCAGGTGCAACACCCGGCGCAGCAGGTGTGCCTTCA
>JAICLM010000219.1 GCA_025927435.1 Thermoleophilia bacterium
CGCCTTCGGCAGCGCGTACGGCGCGTTCGTCATCGACTCCATGCCGCCGGTCACGACGACCTCGACGTCGCCGGCGCGGATCATCGAGTCGGCGATCTCGACAGCGCGGATCGAGGAAGCGCAGACCTTGTTCACCGTGTCCGAGGGGACGTCGATCGGGATCCCCGCGCCGACCGCCGCCTGCCGCGCCGGCGCCTGCCCGGCGCCTGCCTGCAGGACCTGGCCCATGATCACGTAATCGACCTCGCGTCCTTCGAGGCCGACGCGCTCGAGACCGGCGCGGATCGCGATTGCGCCGAGCTCGGTCGCGGGATAGGCGGCGAGGCCGCCGTTGAGCTTCCCGAACGGAGTCCGGACGGCCGAGACGATGACGCTCCTACTCACGCTGCCAACTTAGCCAGCGAGGTCGAGTCCAGAGTCGAGCCTGAGCGCGAACGCGACGATGAGCTGGACGGCCCGCTCGATGTCCTCGAGGTCGACGGTCTCGACCGGCGAGTGCATGTAGCGGAGCGGCACGGACACGAGGCCCGTCGCGATCCCCCGGCGGCTGAGGTACACGGCGTCTGCGTCGGTGCTCGTGGTGCCGCGCGAGACCTCGACCACGAAGGGGATCTTCTCCGCCTCCGCGGTCTCGTAGAGGAGCTCGAAGACCGCCGGATGGATGGAGGGGCCGCGCGACAGCGTCGGGCCGCCGCCGAGCACGACCTTCCCCTCGTCCTCCGGCTCGCCCCCGCGAACATCGTTCGCATGCGTGACGTCGACCGCGATCGCGACCTGCGGCTCGGTGGCATAGGCGGTCGTCCGGGAGCCCGCGAAGTCGCCGACCTCCTCCTGCACCGCGGCGACGGCGATGAAGTCGCCTGGGGCCCCACCCCGCTCGGCCAGCCGTCTCGCGGCCTCGAGCCCGACGTAACAGCCGATCCTGTTGTCGAACGCGCGCGAGGCGACGCGGTTGCCGGCCAGTGCGACCGGTGCGCCGTGCCAGAGCGTCGCGTCGCCGGGACGCACGAGCTTCTTGAGCTCGTCACCGTCCTTCGCGCCGACGTCGAGGAAGAGGTCCTCGTACTCGATCGCCTTCCGCTCCTCGCCCCGGCCACGTCGGCGCTTCTGCACGCGCGCGACGACGACGCCCGGCAGCGGCCCGTTCCGCGTGAGCACGTCGACGCGCTGGCCGACCATCACGGCCGGGTTGAAGCCGCCGACGGGACGGACGGCCGCGATGCCGTCGTCGCCCAGATGCGTGACCACGGCGCCGATCTCGTCGATGTGTCCCACGACCGCGAGCGACGGCCCGCCCGCCGTTCCCGGCACGCGCACCCACGAGCTGCCGAGGACGTCGGACGAGACCTCGCCGACGGGCGCCGCGGCCTCCCGCCAGACGGCGGCGACGGCACCCTCCTGGCCGGAGGGGCCGGGCGTCGTGAGCAGGCGCTCGAGCAGGTCGGGTAGCGGCATGGCGGCGACACTACCTGCGCCTTCTGCGCCGCCACCGCGATAGCGTCCCCACGTTGAATCTGCGGACGCTTCCCGACAGCTACGCAGTCGTCCGCCTTCAGCCCGGCTCCGAGCTGCCGGACTGGGTGGACAAGGGCCCCTTCCGGTCGGTCACGCGCACCGACCACGAGGTCTCCGTGGTCTGTCGCGACCACGACGTGCCCGAGGGCGAGAGCGTCGACCGCGGCTGGACGGTGCTCGAGGTCATGGGGCCGCTCGACTTCTCGCTCGCGGGAGTCGTCGCCTCGCTCGTCGTGCCGCTCGCGGAGGCGGAGCTGCCGATCTTCGTCATCTCGACGTTCGAGTCGGACTACGTCCTCGTCCGCTCGTCCGACCTCGGTCGCGCCGCCGACATCCTCGAGGACGCGGGCCACGTCTTCGCCGCTTGACGCTCTGACGGTGCCTGCCTACCCTGCGGCCATGACTTCCGTCCGCACGATGTGGGCCTGGCGCATCGAGCGCGGCGGGAGCCTGCGCGCACGCTGAGTGCGCCGGAACAGCCCGTCCAGCTCGACCCGGCTCCGAGAGGAGCCTTTTTCATGCCCGTGACCGAGATCCCCACCGACCTCCTGACGCCGCTCGGCGCGTACCTCACCCTGCGCGAGGGCGTGGGCGGCGCGTTTCTGCTCGAGTCGGTCGAACGCGGGAGGCTCGGGCGCTACAGCTTCGTCGGGGCCGGGTCGCGGCTCGTCTCGTTCGCGGAGGCGGAGACGCTGGGCGAGCCGGTCGTCGGCTACCTCGGCTACGACGCGGTGGCGACCTTCGAGCCGACGGTGCCGCTCCCGGGGGACGGGCCCGATGTACCCGAAGGCCGGTTCCTCGTGCCGGACATGCTGCTCCGTTTTGACCACGCGCGCGGAGTAGCCGAGCTGCTGCGGGGCGACGCGGCGAGGCTCGGCGGCGCCTCTCCGGCCCTCCCTCGCGGCTCTGCGCCGCGCAGCCCGCTCGAGCGCGAGCCGTCGCGCGAGGAGCACCTCCGCCGCGTCGAGCGCGCGCAGGAGCACATCCGCGAGGGCGAGGTCTTCCAGGTCGTGATCGCACAGCGCGCGACGCGGCCGACCTCGGCGTCGGCCGTCGAGCTCTACCGCGCGCTGCGGCGCGTCAACCCCTCGCCGTACCTCTTCCTGCTCGAGCTCGGGGACCTCGCACTCGTGGGCAGTTCGCCGGAGACCGTCGTCAAGTGCTCCGGCCGCCGCGCCGAGCTGAACCCGATCGCCGGCACGATCGCGCCGGGAGAAGGCGACGCCGCGGCGCTCCTCTCGTCGGAGAAGGACCGCGCGGAGCACACGATGCTCGTCGACCTCGGGCGCAACGACCTCTCGCGGGTCTGCGTGCCCGGCTCCGTGCGCGTGGAGCGCTTCATGGAGCCCGAGCGCTACTCGCACGTGACGCACCTCGTCTCGGAGGTCGCGGGCGAGCTGCGCGACGGAGTCACGCCGTTCGACCTGCTGCGCGCGACCTTTCCCGCCGGGACCGTCTCCGGCGCGCCGAAGGTGCGCGCGATGCAGATCATCTCGGAGCTCGAGCAGTACCGCCGCGGCATCTATGCCGGCGCAGTGGGCTATTTCCTGCCGGAGACCGATGAGCTCGACACGTGCATCGCGATCCGCACGCTCTGGCTGCGCGACGGCGTCGCGCACCTGCAGGCCGGCGGCGGCATCGTCGCGGACTCCGATCCGGCGGCCGAGCACGACGAGTGCCTGGCCAAGCTGCGCGCGCTCGAGGCCGCGATCGAGCTGGCAGAGTCGGAACAGGACGCCGCGCCATGATCCTGCTGATCGACAACTACGACTCGTTCTCCTGGAACCTCGCGCATCTGTTCGGGGCGCTCGGTGCCGAGGTGGTCGTGCGACGGAACGACGAGCTCGACGCGGAGGAGGCGGAGCGGCTCGCTCCCTCTCACCTCGTCGTCTCGCCCGGGCCCGGCCGCCCCGCGCCCCCCGGCTCGACCCCGGCGATCGTCTCGCGGCTGCTGCCGACAACGCCGACGCTCGGGGTCTGCCTGGGCCACCAGGCGCTCGTCGAGGCGTGCGGCGGCGAGGTCGGCTACGCACGCGAGCTCGTGCACGGGAAGGCGAGCCCGGTCAGGCACGACGGGAGCGGGCTCTTCACAGGGCTCCCCGATCCGTTCGAGGCGGGCCGCTATCACTCGCTCGCCGCCACGCGGCTGCCCGACGTCCTCGAGCCGACCGCGTTCGCGGAGGACGGCGAGGTGATGGCGGTGCGGCACCGCCAGCTGCCGGCGGTCGGCGTCCAGTTCCATCCCGAGTCGGTGCTGACCCCGGACGGGCCTGCGCTGGCGCGCAACTTCCTCGAGGGCAAGC
>JAICLM010000289.1 GCA_025927435.1 Thermoleophilia bacterium
CTGCTCTTCATGGGCGGAGAGCTGGGGGAGTGGGAGGAGTGGAACGCGGAGGGCTCGCTCCACTGGAACCTGCTCGAGAGCGCGGAGCACCAAGGGATCCAGGCGCTGGTGCGCGACCTGAACGGCGTCTACCGCTCCACGCCGGCCCTCTGGGAGCTCGACTTCGATCCCGCCGGCTTCCGCTGGCTCGAGGCGAACGACGCCGCGAACAACGTCCTCGCGTTTGCGCGCGTCGGCGAGGGGGACTCGCCCCCCATGGTGTGCGTTCTCAACCTGTCGCCCGTGCCGCGCCACGACTACCGCGTCGGGATGCCCGTCTGCTGCCGCTGGCGTGAGGTGCTCAACACCGACTCGGCCTTCTACGGCGGCAGTGGCGTCGGCAACCTGGGCGGGGTGGAGGCAGAGGCGGTGCCCTGGCACGAGCAGCCGTTCTCCGCCACGCTGACGCTGCCGCCGCTCGGCGCCGTCTGGCTCGTCCCGGAGTAGCCGGAGTGCGTCGGCTCGGAGCCGTGCCGTGCGGGGACGGCGCGGCGGACCTGTGCGTCTGGGCACCCCACGCGCAGGCGGTGTCCGTCCGCTCGGGCGAGGAGGTCGCGCTCGACCGTGAGGGCGAGTGCTGGGTCGGCACGTTCAGCGGCGACGACTACCGGCTCGTGGTGGACGGCGAAGCGCGGCCCGATCCCTGCTCGCGCTGGCAACCAGACGGCGTGGCCGGCCCGTCGCGCCTCCTCGATAGCGGTGCCTTCCAATGGAGCGACGACGGCTGGGAGGGCCTCACCCTCGAGGAGCTCGTCATCTACGAGCTGCACGTCGGGACCTTCAGCGAGGAGGGCACGTTCGACGGCGTCGTCCCGCGCCTGCGCGCCCTGCGCGAGCTCGGCGTGACCGCGCTCGAGCTCATGCCGGTCGCGACCTTCCCCGGCGACCGAGGGTGGGGCTACGACGGCCTCTACACCTTCGCCGTCCACCCGGCCTACGGCGGCCCGCACGGGCTCGCTCGCCTCGTCGACGCCGCGCACGCCGAGGGGCTGGGCGTGATCCTCGACGTCGTCTACAACCACGTCGGCCCCGGGAACGAGGCGCTTACGGCGTTCGGTCCGTACTTCACCGACCGGCACGAGACGTTCTGGGGCGACGCGCTCGACTACGCGCAGCGCGGCGTGCGGGAATGGGCGATCCAGAACGCCGAGCAGTGGGTGCGGGACTTCCACGTCGACGGGCTGCGCCTCGACGCGGTGCATGCGATCCTCGACGACTCGCCGCTCCACCTCTGTGCCGAGCTGAAGCAGCGGGTCGGGGAGGCGCTCGTCATCTCGGAGATGGAGGTGGGCGACTGGCGGCCGATCGACGAATGGGGCCACGACGCACAGTGGGCCGACCGCTCGCACCACGAGCTGCACGTCCTCCTCACCGGAGAACGCGACGGCTACTACGCCGACTACGGCTCGGTCGCCTCGCTCGCGGAGGATCTCGCCGGCCGCGGGCACGACCCCCGCAGGCTCGTCGTCTGCGCACAGAACCACGACCAGGTCGGGAACCGCGCCCTCGGCGACCGCCTCCCCGAGGACGCGCTGCGGGTCGCCGCGGCCGTCACGCTCTTCTCTCCGTGTACGCCGCTGCTTTTCATGGGCGAGGAATGGCTCGAGTCGGCGCCGTTCCAGTTCTTCACCGACCACATCGACCCGGCGATCGCCGAGGCGACGCGAGAGGGACGGCGCCGCGAGTTCGCCGACTTCGCCTCGTTCTCCGGCGAGGAGGTGCCGGACCCGCAGGCGATCGAGACGTTCCTCCGCTCGAAGCTGCAGCCCCGGGAGCCGGATCCGCTCTACCGTGAGCTGCTCGCGGCACGCCGCGATCTGCCCCGCGAGCTCGAGGGCGAGGC
>JAICLM010000191.1 GCA_025927435.1 Thermoleophilia bacterium
CGAGTTCCCGGTGCCGACGCTGCTGCCGCCCCCGGGCCTCGTCGCGATCGCGATCAGCAAGGGAAAGCTGTACGACGCGCTGCGCGAGACGGGGCTCGTGCCCCGCTATCGCATCGTGAACCGCGACGAGCTGCTCGAGCGACGCGGGCTCGACCTCGACGGGGGCCCGGTCTGGCTCCGGGACCACTCCGACGCGTCCTCCAGCGGGATCGGCTCGCTCCAGGTGACCGAGCCGGAGGAGGCATACGCATGGGCGTACCTCAATCCGGCGATCTCGAGCTTCATGGTCGCCGAGCACCTGCCGGGCCGGAACATCGCCTGCACGCTCCTCTTCCACGAGGACGAGCTCCTCAAGGCCGGCTGCTACGAGCGCCTCGAGTACTTCATGGGGCACCTCGCCGTCTCGGGCATCACGGGCAACATCAACCGCGGTCGCCTCATCAACGACGAGCGAGCGCGCACGCTCGCCGAGCAGGCGACCCGCTTCGTCGCCGCGGTCACGGGCGAGCCCGCGCATGGCCTGCTCACGGTCGACCTGCGCGAGGATCGCACCGGCGCGCTCAAGGTCACGGAGATCAACGTCCGCCACGTCGCGGCGACCTCGGCGCTCGCCGACGGCGGTGCGAACATGGCCGCAGCCCAGGTGTTGGCGACGCTCGGGCGGCTGGACGAGATCGGCGAGCCCGTGCCGCACTTCCCGGACGACAACGTGATCCTGCGCGACATCGACGGCGCTCCGCTCCTGCTCACCGGCTACCGCGAGCTCGCGGTGGGGGAGCACGCGTGACCGCGCGCATCCTCGTCGTGGCGGCGCTCGTCGCACTGCTGCTCGCCGGCTGCGGCGGCAGCAAGCAGACCGCGCCGCCGACGTCGACCGCGGCGCCCAAGCCGCATCCGAAGCCCAAGCCGAAGCCCAAGCCAAAGCACCACGCGAGCCACCAGCTGACGAAGCTGGTTGTCGCTGTCCTGGACGGCGATCGCCGTGTGCGCGTGCGCGGCGCAAAGGTGACCCTCTGGGGAAAGAGCGGCCGCACGGACCGGCATGGGCTCACGACGATCGTCGCGCCACGGGACCGGCACGAGGTCTCGGTCTCGGCGCGCGGCTACGGGCCCACCCGCGTCAGCATCAGCTTTCAGCGCAGTCGTTGGCAGACGGTCGACGTCTACAAGCCGGAGCTGCAGTGGCCGCTGTACGGGGCGACGGCCGCGCGCACCCAGGCGCCCCCCAAGATCCGGCTGCGCCCGCCGTTCCGGCTGGTCTGGAGCCGCGGACTCGGCCATCTGATCGAGTTCCCGGCCGTGGTGAGCGACGGGTTCGCATACATCGGGAACGCACGCAGCACCATCCGGGCGATCTCGATGCGCTCCGGAAAGTTCGCCTGGTCGCACCTGACGCCGGGCTTCCCGCGCATGGCCTCGTCGCCGGCGGTCTACCGGGACGAGATCGTCTACCACACGATGGGCGGCGGGGTCTACCTCCTCGACCGCGCGAACGGTCATCTCGACTGGAGCTGGAGCGGCGGCTCGGCGATCGAGTCGTCTCCGGTCGTCGTGAACGGCATCGACTACTTCGGCGACGCGAGCGGCAACATGTATGCGCTCGATCTGCGCACACACCGGCTCAAGTGGCGAAGAAGCCTCGGCGCGAAGATCACCTCGAGCGCCGCGATCGCCGGCGGCAGGCTCTTCATCGGAGATTACGCCGGGCGGCTCTGGGCGCTCTCGCCGGCCACGGGCGCCACTCGCTGGGTCGGCCGGGTGAACGGGAAGATCTACGGGACACCGGCGGTCGCCGGCGGGCGGGTGTTCGTGCCCTCCGTGGCGTACTCGCTCTGGGCCTTCTCCACGAGCGGCCGACAGCTCTGGCGGGTCTCGACCGGCTCGTACGTCTACTCGTCGCCCGCGGTCGCGGACGGGGTCGTGTGCTTCGGCGCGTACAACGGCGTCTTCTACGGGGTGTCGGCCGGGAGCGGCCGGGTCCTCTGGAGCGTCGCGACCGGCGGAGCCGTGTCGGGAGCCGCCGTGATCGTCGCCGGCGTCGCGTACGTCGGCAGCTTTGCGGGCCGCATCATCGGCGTGAATCTCCACACGGGCCGGCGCCTCCTGACGTTCCCGCACGGCGAGTACGTTCCCGTCTCGGGCAACGGGGCGCGTCTGCTCTTCAACGGCTTCTCGCGGATCTACGCCGTCGAGCCGCGCCACTCCAAGCGCCGGCAGCTCTCCCACTGACCCTTCCTAAGAGCGCCTTCATGACCGTCGGATATCGTCGCCCCTCGTGACTGCGCCTGCTCCCCCTCAGCGCGGCATCGACCCCGAGGCCGAGCAGGAAGTCGACTTCGCGCGCTACGTCCGGCTTCTGGGGGCTCGCTGGTGGCTGCTCGCGGCCGGCCTGGTCGCGGGAGCCGTGATCGGCTACCTCGTGTCGCTCGGCGGAAGCCAGGTCTACTCGGCCACAGCGACCGTCTATCTCGGCCAGCCGTTGACGCCGACCGGCGGTAATTCGGTACCGACCCCGCAGACGAACCCCTCGTCCGTCGGGCAGGTCATCAACAACCAGGCGGTGGACAACACCGTCGCGAATCTCTGCCACACGAAAGCGGCGGAGTTCCAGAAGGGAATCTCCACGCAGACGGTGGCGACCGGCGCGCCGAAGGGGAGCGGCGCCGCGATCAGCCCGCTCGTCAGGGTCAGCGTGCAGGCGAAGAAGGGCAAGGTCGCGGCCTGCGCCGCCAACCGGCTCGCGGACGCAGTCGTGACGAAGCTCGGCAGCTACCCGGCGAGCAAGATCAAGAACCTGCAGGCGCACATCGCCTTCGACAACCAGGACATCAAGCAGATCCAGGCTGCGATTGCGAACCCGAACATCTCGGACACGAACAAGCTGATCCTGCAGACGACGCTGCGCAGCGACCAGCTGGACAAGACGACCAATTCGCAGCTGCTGCTCCTCGCGACCAACGTCGAGATGCCCAAGGTCCTCGCCAATGCCGCCTCGCACAAGATCACCGCGCGCAGCCGGCGCAACACGGTCGTCATCGCCGCGCTGATCGGGCTGATCCTCGGCGCGATCGCGGCGCTCCTGTGGGAACCCGTCTCCGCGCGAGTCACGCCGCGCAACGTCAACGGCGACTGACTTAGTCTCTCGGCGTGTTCGAGGGTAAGAGCGTCGGGGTCGTCGTGCCGGCGTACGACGAGGAGGCGCTGATCGCCGCGACGCTCGGCGGCATCCCGTCCCTCGTCGACCGGATCATCGTGGTGGACGACGGTTCCACCGACCGCACGCGGGAGCGCGCGCTCGAGCTCGGCGATCCGCGGGTGGAGGTGCTCGAGCACGAGCGCCGGAGCGGCGTCGGCGCGGCGACTCTCACCGGCTACCGGCGGGCCCTCGACGACGGGCTCGACGTGGTCGTCGTGATGAACGGCGACAACCAGATGGATCCCGGCGACCTGCCCATCCTCGTCGAGCCGGTGGCGCGCGGCGAGCTCGACTATGCGAAGGCGAACCGGCTCGCCACCGGCCAGGCGTGGCAGCTGATCCCGAAGACGCGCTTCTTCGGGAACGCGATCCTCTCGATGCTGACGAAGATCGCATCCGGCTACTGGCACGTCGCCGACTCGCAGTCCGGCTACACCGTCGTCTCGCGCGAGATGCTCGAGCAGCTCGACCTCGACCACGTGTACACGAACTACGGCTTCCCCAACGACATGCTCGTCCACCTCAACGTCTGGAACGCGCGCGTGCGCGACTTCCCCTCGCGACCGATCTACGGCGTCGGCGAGCGCTCGAACATGCGCTATCGCCACGTCGTGCCACGCATCGCGTGGCTGCTCGTGCGCGGCTTCTTCTGGCGGCTGTGGGAGAAGTACGTGAAGCGCGACTTCCACCCGCTCGTCTTCTTCTACGTGATGGGGTTCATCGCGACGGTCTCCGGTGTGCTGCTGGGTCTCGTGGTGGTCGGCTACCGGATCGCGGGGTACTCGATCCCCATCGCGACCGTGGTTCTCGTCGCGCTGCTCGTCATCTCCGGGCTCCAGTTCACGCTGTTCGCGATGTGGTTCGACATGGAGTCCAACAAAGACCTCAAGTAGCTCAGCTAGCATCGCCCCGTGCCAACGGCATTGGTCACCGGCGGCGCCGGCTTCCTCGGCTCGCATCTCTGCGACTACCTGCTCGAGCGCGGCCACCGAGTCATCTGCGTCGACAACCTCGTCAGCGGCTCGCTCGCGAACATCGAGCACGTCCGCGACGACGCCTTCACCTTCGTCGACCACGACGTCGCGGAGCCGATCCTGGTGGACGAGCCGATCGACTTCGTCTACCACTTCGCGGCGCTCGCGAGCCCGGAGGACTACCTCCGGATGCCGCTCCACTCGCTGAAGGTCGGCTCCTACGGGACGCACAACGCGCTCGGGCTGGCGAAGTTCAAGCGCGCGCGCTTCCTGCTCGCCTCGACGAGCGAGGTCTACGGCGACCCGCAGATCCACCCGCAGCCCGAGACGTACTGGGGGCAC
>JAICLM010000156.1 GCA_025927435.1 Thermoleophilia bacterium
GCGCCCGCGGCGAGCGCGTTCAGCCATTCGGTCGCGGCGGCGAGGCCCGCCCCGACGACGGTGACCGTGGCGGCGTAGTCGTGCGGCTCGTACGAATGGACGACCCGCGGGTCGCCGCGCAGCTCCTCGGGAATGTTCAGCCCCGGATGGCCGGGCGCGAGGAGCACGTGCGCGAAGCGCTCCCCATCGAGGTCGAAGCCGCCGTCGACCGCGCGCACCCGCCCGACCCGGCGCGCGACGAGGCTCTCGTCCCAGCCGCTCCGCTCGCGGAGCCGTTCGACGTGCAAGAGGAACTCGTCCACCGTCGGGTGATAGCTGTCGAGCACCGAATCGAGGAGGGGCCGCACCGAGCGGCGGCGGCGCACGCTCGAGAAGGCGAGCCCGGGAAACGAGGTCGGCAGACAGTGGCCGTCGCTCTCCGACCGCATCTCGCGCTGGCGGATCGCGGCCGCTCGCACGCGCCAGGCAGCCGCGGGGTCGGCGTCCGTTCCGAAGACCGCGATGTCGCCCGGTTCGAGCTCCCGGCGCAGCGTCTGGTACGCGGTGAAGCCCGCGAGCCCGGAGCCGACCACGGCAACGAGGGGCATTACTTGACCGAGCCGGCGAGGAGACCCTGGACGAAGTAGCGCTGGAAGGCGAAGAAGATCACGAGCGGGACGACGAGCGACAGGAACGCGGCCGGGGCGATGATGTCGATGCTCGAGGAGAACTGGCGCATCTGGCCGTTGATCCACACGGTGATCGGCTGGACGTTGAAGGTCAGCGAGACGATCAGGTCGTTCCACGTCCAGAGGAACTGGAAGATCGCGAGCGAGGCGATCGCGGGCAGCCCGAGCGGCAGGATCAGGCGCAGGAAGATCCAGAGTTCGCTCGCCCCGTCGATGCGGGCCGATTCGAGGATGTCCTTCGGTATCCCGATGAAGAAGTTGCGCAGGAGGAAGATGGCGAACGGGAGCCCGAACGCCGCGTGGAAGAGGATCACGCTCAGGACCGTCCCGCCGATCCCGAAGGAGTCGTAGAGCCTGAACATCGGGATCAGCGCCATCTGCAGCGGCACCACGAGCAGCGCGATCACGCCGATGAAGATCCAGTCGCGCCCGGGGAACTCGAGCCAGGCGAACGCGTAGCCGGCGAGGGCCGCCACGATCACGACGAGCAGCGTGTTGCCGACCGCGATGTAGGCGGTGGTCTTCATCGCCTGCGTCAGGCCCGCATTGTGGAAGAGCGCGCTGTAGTTCGAGAACGTCGCCAGGCTGGGGTGGGCGAAGATCTTCCACCAGCCCGAGGTCGTGATCTCGGAAGCGGGAAGGATCGACGTGATGAAGAGCCCGATCGTCGGCACGAGCCAGAGCAGGGCGACCACGGCGAGGAAGATCTGCAGCGGCAGCTTCCCGACCCCGCGCAGGATCTTGGCGGACATCGGGTCGCGGCGGGCGGGGGCGGGCAGGCGGACCGTCTCGGTCGCAGCCATCAGGCGTCTCTCCGGAAACGTCGGACGTTGAGCGCGAGCACCGGCAGGACGAGCAGGAAGAGGAAGACCGCGATCGCCGAGCCGGTGCCGAAATCGAAGCCGCTGAAGGACGTCCTCCACATCGCGAGCGCGATCACGTTCGCGTTCGCCTGCGTCGACTCGGGCGCGAGGGCGATCACGATGTCGAACACCTTGAGGACGTTGATGATCATCGTGATGAAGACGACGCTCAGGACCGGCGCCAGCAGCGGTACCGTGACGCGGCGGAAGACCTGCCACTCCGTCGCGCCGTCCGTGCGTGCGGCCTCGAGCACGTCCCGTGGCATCGCCGCGAGGCCCGCGGCGATCACGACCATGGCAAAGCCGGCCCAGATCCAGATGTAGGCGATGAGAATGGCGGGCGTGATGAGCTTCGGCCCGAGCCAGGAGTAGCCGCCGAAGGGCTTCGCGAAGGTCGCCGCACCGATGCCCGCGTTGTACGTCCCGGGCGAGAGGCCGGTGAACCGGAAGCTGCCGTTCCGCTCGGTCTTCGCGCTCTGCACGACCTTGTTCGACGAGTCCCTGAGCTCGACCGTGACGTCCGGGAGCCCGACCTCCCCCTGCTCGACGACACCGGCCTTACCGCCACCGGGCTTGAAGTCCTTCCAGACGACGCCCTCGATCGCGCCCGACTGCCCGCTCGGCTTCGCCGCCTGTTGCGCTCCCTGCGGCACGTCCTCCGGGGCGATTCCGGTCAGGCCGAGCAGTGCGACGCCTCCGGGATGAAGCGGCGTCTTCAGAACGAGACCCCCTCCCTTGCTCTGGAGCGCGGTCGTCGACGGGAGGGCGTTCGAGAGCACCCCGGGCGCGGTGACGGCGTCCGAGACGGTCTTGCCGAGCGCGTTGATCGCTCCCTGATCCGGGTTCTGCTGGTACAGGATCCGCCACGTCACGCCGGTCGCGAAGGCGGAGATCGCCATCGGCAGAAAGATGATCGTCTTGAACCCCACTGCCCAGCTGATGCGCTCGGTGAGGACGGCGAAAAGCAGCCCGAATGCCGTCACGAAGGCGGGCACGACGGCCACCCAGATCGCGCTGTTCTTGATCGCCGTGACGAGCGTCGAGGTCGTGAACAGCGTTCTGTAGTTGTCGATCCCGACCCACGTGCCGAGGTATCCCGCCGGCCCGAAGAAGCTGCGGACGATCGTGTAGATCGTCGGATAGACGAGCCAGACCCCGAGCAGGATGAATGCCGGGAGCAGGAAGAGTGCCCCCGCCCGGTAGCGGGACCTACCCTCGCCACCCGGCTCCGGCGGAGCCGCCCTCGGGGGCGGCTCCGCCGTGATCGAAGCTCCGCTCAAGCCCTACTTCCCGCTCTTGTACGCCTTCGCTGCCGCGCTCTCGAGCTGCTGCTGGATGCTCGAGATGTTCGACGGGTTCTGGAGGAACTTCTGGAAGATCCCCCACTCGCCCTGACCCGTCGTCGCGCCGAACGCCGCCGGCTGATTGTCGGACATGTCGAACGCGACGGATGTCGCGCCCGCGAGCGGCGCTTCGGTCGCCGCCGTGATCGGGTCCGGATAGACGCTCGCCGGCACGTGCTTGTTCCCGCTGCCGAAGCCGCCGAGCTTCGCCCAGATCGTCGCGGCCTGCGGCGTGGTGAGGTACTTCATGAACGCCTCGATCGCGGGCGAGTCGCGGAACGCGATGATCAGGTCGCCACCCGTCTCGACGGCCTTCGCGTTCGCTCCCGACGTGATCGCCGGGAACGGGACGACGTTGAAGTCCTTCACCGGCTTCGACTTCGTGTTCTGGAGGATCTCGAGGCTCACGAAGTCACCCTGGAGATTGAAGGCTGCTTTCGGCGGGGTTGCGAAGTTGTAGTCCACGCAGGTCGGATAGTCGGTCTGCAGCGCCCCGCTCGTGCCGCCGTAGACGTTCCCCGTGTCGCCGATGACCTGCGCCATGTCCTGCAGCGACTTGGTCACCGTCGGATCGGTCCACTTGATCTGGTGGGCGCTGAGCTGGTCGTACTTCGCCTGCCCCCACCGGCGGAGGTAGAGGTTCTCGAAGATATCGGTGAGGGTCCAGCCGCTCGCTCCGCAGAGCGAGTAGGCGGGGGTGCCCGACGCCTTGATGGTCTTGGCCTCCTTGACCATCTGAGACCACGTCTTCGGCGCCGCGACCCCGGCCTGCTTGAGGACGTTGACGTTGTACCAGAGGGTCGATTTGTTCGAGGCCTTGTAGAGGAGCGCGTACAGCTTGCCGTTGACTTCTCCGAGCTTCTCCCACGCCGGCGAGAAGTTCGCCCCGATCGCGGACTTCGCGTAGTTGATCGGCTTCAACTTCCCCTGCTGCACGAACTGCTTGACGAGGCCCGGCTGGGCGACGTCGGCCATGTCGGGCGGATTGCCGCCGGAGATGGCGGTCGAGAGCACGGTCGGGATGTCGTTGCCCTTCGACGAGTAGGTGACGGTGACGTTCGGATACTGCGTGTGGAAGCCGTCGATCACCTTCTGGAACGCCTTCTGCTCGCTCGCGGCCCAGATGCCCCAGAACTTGATGGAGCCCGACACGCTCGAGTTTCCCGTCGTCGTGTTGTTGTTCGAGCCGCCGCCCCCGCCTCCGCAGCCGGCCGCAACGGCCACGAGCACGGCGAGGACCCCTGCGAGGGCCGCCGACCGGGCGGCCCGTCTCCTGCTGCGAATCTCCCTCACGCTGACGCTCCTTTCTGGCTTTCGTTTCCGTCGTAGATTCCTTCGCTCGTCTCCGGGTCGAAGAAGTGGAGCGACCGCGTGTCGACCGCGACCTCGACCGGTTTGCCTTCCTCGACCGAGGCGCGGGCGCCGAAGCGGCCGACGAAGAGCGCGCCGGAGCCGCGGCTGTCGAGCGCCGCCTCCCCGCCGGGGGCGCCCGCGTCCTGAGCCAGCTCCTTCACGTCCTCGGTCAAAGCCGCCTGCGTCCCCTCCACCGTGAAATGCACCATCAGCTCGGAGCCGAGCGCCTCGCGCAGCTCAACCATGCCGCGCAGCCGTTGGTCGGCCGGGGTGTCCGGCTCGAGCGACACGTCGTCGAGATCCTCCGGCCGGATGCCGAGGATCACTTCTCGCCCTTCGTAGCCGCGGAGCGCGGGCCGCGACTCCAGAGCGGACTCGCCGAGCTTGATGTGCTGCTTGCCCACGTCCACCGCGAGCCCGCCGTTCGCCCGCGTCACCGTGGCCTCGATCATGTTCATGGCCGGAGAGCCGATGAAGCCGCCGACGAAGAGGTTCACCGGGCTGTCGTAGAGGGTCTGCGGATCGGCGACCTGCTGCAGCTGGCCCTTCCGCATGACGGCGACTCGGTCTCCCATCGTCATGGCCTCGACCTGGTCGTGCGTGACGTAGATCGTCGTCGTGTCGAGATTCCGCTGGAGGCGGCTGACCTCGGCCCGCATCTGCACGCGCAGCTTCGCGTCGAGGTTCGAGAGCGGCTCGTCCATGAGGAAGGCCGCCGGCTCGCGCACGATCGCGCGGCCCATCGCGACGCGCTGACGCTGCCCGCCCGAGAGCGCGCGCGGCTTGCGCTTGAGGAACGGATCGAGCCCGAGCACCTGGGCGGCGTTGCGAACGCGCCGGTCGATCTCCTGCTTCGGCATCTTCTTGACGCGGAGGCCGAAGGCGATGTTGTCGTAGACCGAGAGATGCGGATAGAGCGCATAGCTCTGGAAGACCATCGCGATGTCGCGGTCACGCGAGGGCACGTGGTTGACGACCCGGTCCCCGATCCGGACGGCGCCGCCGGAGATGTCCTCGAGCCCGGCGACCATGCGCAGCGCGGTCGTCTTGCCGCAGCCCGAGGGGCCGACGAGAACCATGAACTCCCCGTCGGCGACCTCGAGCGCGAGCGAGTCGACGGCCTTGGTGCCGTCCGCGTACACCTTCGTGACTTCGTCGAAGACGACCTCTGCCACGTTCCCCC
>JAICLM010000040.1 GCA_025927435.1 Thermoleophilia bacterium
CCAGAACGTCACGCTCTACGACGGCAAACGAGCCCTGGTCACCCTCCATCGCACGATCACGGTGTTCCCCTAGATGGACATCGTGCTCCGTGCGGTCGTCCTGTACGCGTTCGTCGTGTTCCTGATGCGCGTGATGGGCCGTCGGGAGCTCTCCTCGCTCAGCCCGGTCGACCTCGTCCTCCTCATCGTCCTCGGCGACGCGATCCAGCAAGGGTTGACGCAGGACGACTATTCGGTCACGGGCGCCGTCATCGCTGTGTCGACGATCGCCGCGGTGCAGGTTGGAGTCTCCCAGCTCAGCTACCGCTCACGCCGCGCGCGGCGGGTGCTCGAGGGTGAACCGGTCGTCATCATCCAGGACGGCAAGCTGATCGACCGCAACATCGAGCGGGAACGCCTGACCGAGGGGGAGGTGGCGGAGGAGATGCGCGCTCAGCAGATCGCGTTCGTCGAGGACGTCGAATGGGGCATCCTCGAGAGCAACGGCACCATGAGCTTCATCCCGAAGTAGCGACTAGGCGCGGGCCCGCATGCGCTCGACGCCGAGCTCCTTCGCCAGCGCCTTGGCGCGGGCGGCGATCGAGTGCCGTAGCTCGTCCGGCTCGAGGAGGACGGCGTCGCCGCGGGCGGCGAGAATCTCGCTCTCGAGCCACTCGTCGTCGCCGTACGGTCGCTCCGCGAGCGCGGTTCCGTCTCTGAGTAGATGCGCTCCGCGCTCGGTCGCGAATCGCGCGACGTCCTTCGAGTGGAGGATCCGCGCAGTCCGGGCATTTCGCAGCTTCGTCGGCTCGAAGCCCGGCCGGGGATCGAACCGCTCCTTGGTCAGCGTCGCGGTCCGCATCCGGTCGAGGCGGAACGACCGCTCTCCGTCGCTCGTCCGGTCCCACGTGTGGACGTACCAGTTCGGCAGCTCCCGCCCGAACGAGTAAGGCTCGACGAGCCGTGTCGAGGGCTCCGAGTCGCTCTCCTTCTGGTACTCGATCTCCACGAGCCGCCGCTCGCGCATGCCGCGGGCGAGCCTCGAGACGAGGTCGACTTCCTCGGTGCCGACGTTCGGCTCCGGCGTGCGGGCGAGCTCGAACTGCCCGAACGTCTCCTCGAGCTTCTTGCGGACGCGCGACAGCGGCGTGTGCGCGTCGGCCGCGATCATCGGCCCGACGTACTCGAGGGCGAGGCGGATTGCGCGCGCCTCGAGCGGCGTGAGTCGCGGCGCGGCGCGGAACGTGTCGCCCCAGAGCTCCTTGTCGACGTGCACCGAGCCGTCGCGCAGCTCGGCGTAGACCGTGTAGCAGCCGCCGCCGAAGTTGACGAGGTTGAGCAGGGAAAGGTGCTCCTCGAGCTCGTCGTGCGGGATGGAAGGAAAGCGGTCGAGCAGCTCGGAAGCCGGGATCTCGGCGTCGCGCTGCTCTCCGCACGCCGCGAGGAGGTAGGCGAGCAGCGCCTGCAGCACGGCGAACCGCTCGGGCGCCACCGGCCCGGCGGGGCGCTCGACGGTGCCGTTGCCGTTCGACGCGGGCTTCTCGCGGGCCGGCTGCGGAGCCTCGCCCTCATGGCGCTCGCGCACGCGCTTCAGCGCGGCTGCGACGTCGCGCTTGAGCTCCGCCGGCTCGAGCGGCACCGCGCGGCCGTTCTGGCGCAGAACCCACGACGCGAGCTGGGGGATGGAGGAGTACTCGGTGACGAACACGCCGTCCTCGAGCCTGCCCGTCGCGCCGTACGCGCGGCGCACCCACCACGCTGTGTCGCCGCGGACCTCGATTCGCGCCGTGCCGATCGCGTCGCCGATCTGCCACGGCGGCCGGCCGCGGTAGACCTCGACGTCGAAATCCGTCGGCGCGCGGAAGTCGCGCTCGCGCCTCGTCGCGAACTTGATGTCCCCGCGGATGCGCGAGACGCGGAACGTGCGGATCTCCTCACGGTCGAGGTCGTGGCCGACGACGTACCAGAGCCCGTTGTCGTTGAGCAGCGCGTAGGGGTTGAACGTCCGCTCGCTCTCCTCGTCACGGGAGATCGACCAGTAGTCGAAGCGCACCGTCCGCTGCTTCGAGATCGCGTTCTCGAGCTTCGCCAGTCTGCCCGGCGTCTCCGGCGAGTAGTCGGGATCGAGCACCTCCACGCGACTCGCGGTCTCGGTCGGAGCCTCGCTGAAGCCGGGGCGCCCGAGCGCAAGGTTCTGGAGCGCGAGCCGCAGCGGCTCCGCGTACGCGAACTTCCCCTCGAGGAGGTAGAACGCGGTCTGAAGCGCAGCGAGCTCCTCGTCCTCGAGCTCGAGCTGGGGGAGGAAGTACTGCTCCGAGCGCAGCGTGTACAGCTCCTCGCCGGTGAACTCGTCGCGCTGCGACTGCAGCGGGACGCCCAGCGAGAGGAGCTCCGCTCGGTCGGAGTAGAAGCGCCGCGCGAAGGCCTCGTCCGACATCTCGGAGTAGCCCTCGACGTTCGACTTCACGTCGCGCGCCGTGATCGCCCGCCGCTCCGCCATGAGGAAGGCGACGAGCGAGAGCTGGCGGATCAGCTTGTCGGTGTCGTGAGACAACCCGCGCAGGACACTATCGCCGCGAGCCTGTGGAGCGCGACTGTGGAAAGCCTGTGGAAGGCGAGTCGGCTACGCCGCGGCTTTGGTCTCGAGATGCTGGTGCGACGGGCAGTAGTCGCGCTCGGGCAGCGGCGTGCGCTGGCACGGCTTGCCCTTGCGCGTCGTCGCCCGGCAGCGCGCGATCCCGCCGTCGAGCAGACCCGACTCGATCTGCTCCTCGATGAAGTCGACCGCGGCCTTCACGCCCTGCTGCACCGCCCACGCGACCTGCGCCTGCGCGGTGATGGGGAAGTGGCGGCGGATGTCCTGGAACAGCGCCCGGTCGGGCTTGGCGAAATAGAGGGGATCGCTGGCCAGCCGCTCCATCGTCTGCTCACACGCCTCGAGCACGGCGCGGCGCGATTCCAGCTGGGTCTCGCGGTCGGAGTACGGATCGATCTGGTCTTTCACCGACCTGTAAATGGCCCGTGAGTATTGATACATGCACTGCTGCAACTGGGCGGTTCTCTCTTCGATCACGTGGCTCTCCGTCTCCTCCCGCAGACCCGTAAGGCCTTATTTGAAGCCGATTCCCGCGAGGCTCCCCTTATGCCCGGGTTCCGATCCTACATGGTAACGACACTGTTACAAAGTCCGGGGAATCGTTGTCTCGCAGGCAAACGCCGACAGCCTCACACGCGACGCCGGTCCGCGGCCGAGTTGCCCGCGGCGGCGCGGCGTCCGAACCCTGCCACCCAGAGGACCGCGAGCACGAGGCCGACGATCCCCGCCGCGATCCCGACCCAGGGGATGAGGAACAGCAGGATGATTCCCACCACGATGAATGCAATGGCTACGCCGATCACAGGGTGCGCGTCCCCGCGACGGCGGAATGGGAAACGTACGGATCAGGCCTGAAGGACCACGAGCCGCTCCTCGGTCATCTCGCGGATCGTGTAGGCGGGACCTTCCTTCGTGTTGCCAGATCCCTTGACGCCGCCGTACGGCATCTGGTCGGCGCGGAAGGTGGGGGCCTCGTTGACGGTGACGCCGCCGAACTCCAGCGCCCCGGCCGCGGCGAGCGCCGTCGCGATCGACCCGGTGAAGACTCCCGCTTGCAGCCCGTAGTCGGTTTCGTTGGCGCGCGCGTAGGCGTCCTCGAGCGAGTCGACCGCGTTGACGACGCAGACGGGGCCGAAGACCTCGTCGCACACGACGCGGGCCGTCTCGGGCGCCTCGGCGAGCACGATCGGGCCGAGCGGCTCGGCGTCGGTGGCGCCGGCGAGGAGCTTCGCGCCCGCCGACTGGGCCTCCTCGACCCATTCGGCGATCCGCGTCCGCGCGTCGCTGTCGATCACCGGCCCGACATCGGTCGCCTCGTCCCCGGGGTCGCCGACCACCAGTGCCTCGACCTTCGGGAGGAAGCGCTCGAGGAAGCCCTCGAGGGCGGGCCGCTCGACGTAGATCCGCTGCACCGAGATGCAGCTCTGGCCGGCGAAGGAGAAGGCGTTCGCCGCGAGCTTCGTGGCTGTCAGCTCCAGGTCGGCGTCGGCGGCGACGACTACGGGCGTCGAGTTGCCGAGCTCGAGCCGGACGCGCTTCTTCGCTGCGCGCTCCGCGATGCCCCAGCCGACGCCGCTCGAGCCGGTGAAGGTGATCATCCGGACGCGCTCGTCCTCCACGAGGACGTCGCCGATCTCCCCGGAGGGGCCGACGAGGACGGTGAGCCAGCCGGCGGGGAGGCCCGCCTCCTGTTGGAGCTCCGCGAGCAGCAGCGCCGAGAGCGGCGTCTGGCTCGCAGGCTTGAGCACGACCGGGCAGCCTGCGGCGAGCGCGGGGGCGAGCTTGTGCGCGACGAGGTTGCACGGGAAGTTGAAGGGCGAGATCGCGCCGATGACGCCGACCGGCCGGCGCAACGTGAACGCGATCTTCCCTTCGCCGGCCTCGGACGCCGCCATCGGGATCACGTCTCCGGCGAGCTTCCGCGCTTCGACGGCGGCAAACGTGTAGGTCGAGACGGCGCGAGAGGCCTCGACGCGCGCTGTCTTGATCGGCTTGCCGGCCTCGGCGCAGATCGTCTGCGCCATGTCTTCGTGCCGCTCGCGCAGCAATCCGGCGACCCGGTCGAGGATCGCGGCCCGCTCGTGTGCCGGCAGCGGCGATTCGAGGGCGCGCGCGGCGGCGTCGACGGCGCGGCGGGCATCCTGGGCGCTCGACTTCGGCGCGCGGCCGACGACCTCGCCGGAGTACGGCGAGCGGACCTCGATCCACTCTTCGGTTGCTGTCGCCATATGCTCGCTCCTTGCTCAAGCGTGACGATATCGGCATCCACCTGGGGAGCGAGGTGGTGTTCGACGGGCAGACCTGGCCGGGCTTCGTGCACACGATCGAGCATCGGGACGGCCTCGTCCTCGTGGACACCGGGATGATCGATTCGACTCGGGAGCTGGACGCCGAATGGTCTCCGACGCCACACCCGCTGGATCCCGAGCTCGTGCGCCGAGTCGCGGTGGTGATCAACACACACCTCCACTTCGACCACTGCGGTGGCAACCGGCTCTTCCCCGGCCTGCCGATCCACGTCCAGGCGCGCGAGCTCGCCGACGCGCGCTCACAGGACGGCTACACGATCCGCGAGTGGGTCGACTTCCCCGGCGCGACCTACGCCGAGCACGACGGAGAGGTCGAGATCCTTTCGGGTGTGAGGCTCGTCCCGGCTCCCGGCCACAGCGACGGGCACCAGATCGTCGTGGTCGAGACGGACGAGGGGCCCGTCGTTCTCGGCGGCGACGTGGGCTACTCGTTCAGGGAGATCGGCGAAGCGGACACGCCCGGGAAGCGGCTCGTGCTCGAGCTCGCCGCTCCGACGTACCTCGCGCACTCCCGCGAGCCGCACGTGCCGCGGCGGAGCGGATAGTTACTCGTCCGGGACCCGCGCGGCGAGCGCGGACAGCACCTTGTCCTTGATCGTGGGAACGTCGTGCATCAGGGTCCGGAACCCCGTGGCGGTGAGGACGAGGATCCGCGACGGGCCGCGCGTCTTGACCGTCGCCGTCCGTGGCTGCCCGGTGACGAGGGCGATCTCGCCGACGAAGTCTCCGGGACCCAGCTCGTTGACGACCTTGCCTTTGCGGACGACGTCGGCCGTGCCCTCGACGAGGACGATGAACTCGAAGCCGCCGGATCCCTCGCTCGTGAGGTTGCGGGCGCCCGGCAGATCGAGCTCGTCCGCGAGCATCGCGATCTGCCCGAGCTCGCGCTGCGAGCAGCGCTCGAACAGCGGGACGCGCTTCAGGAGCTCGATTTTCGCGTTCTTGCGCAGCATCTACCGAGGTACAGTCTCTTGTATGACGCAGTCCGGCGCAATGATCGTCGACTCGGTCCGCAGCCCGATCGGAAAGAAGAACGGCACGCTCTCCCACATTCGCGGCGACGAGCTCTCGGCGCAGGTCGTGAATGCGCTCGTCGCGCGGAACGGCGTCGATCCGGCGCAGATCGAGGACGTGCAATGGGGCTGCGTCACGCAGGTCGACGAGCAGGCGTGGAACATCGGCCGCAACGTCCCGCTCACCGCGGGCTGGCCCGTCTCCGTCGCCGGGACGACGGTCGACCGGCAGTGCGGCTCCTCGATGCAGACGAATTTCAACGCGGCCGCGGCCGTGTGGTCGGGGCAGCTCGACCTCGTCGTCTCGGGCGGCGTCGAGATGATGTCGCGCGTCCCGATGGGGTCGAACAACGGCTCGATGTCGCCGCTCGTGTGGGAGCGGCACGAGATCGTGATGCAGGGGATCTCGGCCGAGGAGATCGCGAAGGAGTGGGGGCAGACGCGCGAGGAGCTCGACCGGATCTCGTTCGAGTCGCACCTGCGCGCGGCGCGCGCGATCGACGAGGGGCGGTTCGAGAAGGAGATCGTTCCGATCGAGCTGGACGTGCCGGATCCCGACGACTCCGGCAGCGCCGCCACGGTGACGCGCGTCCGCTTCGCGGTCGACGAGGCCGTGAGGCGCGAGACGACGCTCGAGAAGATGGCTTCCCTGCAGCCGGCCTTCATTCCGGACGGCGTCGTGACGGCCGGGAACTCGTCCCAGATCGTCGACGGCTCGGCCGCGGTGCTCGTCGCCTCCGAGGCGAAGGTCGCGGAGCTCGGGCTCGAGCCGCGCGGCCGCTTCGTCTCGTTCGGCGTAGTGGGCGTCGATCCGCACCTGATGCTGCACGGCAACCCCGAGGCGTCGGCCAAGGCGCTCGCGAAGGCGGGGCTGACGTGGGACGACATCGCGGTGATCGAGGTCAACGAGGCGTTCGCCTCGGTCGTCGCCCAGTTCCTCGCGGACACCGGCCTGCAGGAGCGTTACGAGGCCGGCGACGTGAACCCGAACGGCGGCGGCATCTCGCTCGGACACCCGCTCGGAGCGACGGGCGCGCGGATCACCGCGACGCTGCTCTCGGAGCTCGAGCGGCGGGAAGCGCGCTACGGGCTCGCGACGATGTGCATCGGGTTCGGCCAGGCAATCGCCGCCGTGATCGAGCGCGTCTGACGCCTGCCTCCTGACCGTCTGAGCGGCTACCAGCTGCCGGAGTGGTACGAGATCCGGCCCGGCGGCCAGTACGTCAAGATCACCGGGCCGATCAGGCTGCTCCGGGGAACGGGTCCCCACCTGCGTGAGTCACACGAGTCGGGCCGGTTGTCGCCGACCATGAAGTACGAGCCTTCGGGCACCGGCCACGTCTGTCCGAAGTGGCTCGAGTCGGCGAGCCGCGTCTCGCGGGAGAGGTAGGGCTCCGGCGGCTTCGTCCACGCGGTCGCTCCCGGTCGGCGGATCCAGATGAAGCCGTGATCGTCCTCGCGCACCCTCTCGCCCGGCAGGCCGATCAGGCGCTTCACGAAGGTCGTGCCGGCGTCGTCAGCCCCGCAGAGGTTCGCGTTCGCGGGCGCCGCGAAGACGACGACCTGCCCACGCTGCGGGCTGCCGAAGCGGTAGGCGAGCCGGTTCACGAGCACGCGGTCGCTCGTCGAGCCGGTGCAGCCGGCGGCCGGTCTGCCGCATTGCAGATACGGCTCCATCGACGCCGACGGGATGCGGAACGGCTTCGCCACCTCCGCTTCGAAGACGAGCACGAATCCGACCGCTACGACCAGCGTCACGACCCAGTCGAGGATCTTGCGCCACGGAGCGGGGAGACGGCTCAGCGGGTGCACTCCAGGCCGAGGATAGTCAGTCGTGGCGCGTGAGCCTCGCGCACGTCCGCGTGCGGATTGTCCACATCTTCCACTGATTCCACACCGGGTTGCGTCCGGGCGGAGGAGGGAGGAGAGTGGCCGGACACTGGTAGCGGCGACCCCTACCCGGCGCAGGGAGCGGGCACTTTCGGAGGCCGAGGCATACGCGCGCTGCCACGGCCGGCGCGCCCTGAGTCCGGTGCGGATCACGGTCGCCCCGGACAGGGACGAGCGACTCCGGACAGTCCTGATGCGCGCGCTGGAGGAGCTCCGTCCCTAGTTCCTAGCCGGTTAGGCTCCGCCTCGTGAAGGTCGGAGTCGTAGGGCTGGGGACGATGGGCGCGGGCATCGCGCAGCTCGCCGTCGAGGCGGGCCTCGAGACCGTCGGCCGCGAGGTGACCGACGAGCTGGGGGAGAAGGCGCGCGGCCGCATCGAGCACTTCCTCTCCCGCAAGGTCGAGAAGAGCCAGATCGACTCGTTCGACATCGGGCTGTTGAGCCTGACCACCGACGTCTCCGCGTTCGCGGAGTGCGACGTCGTGATCGAGGCGATCGTCGAGGAGCTCGAGCCGAAGCGAAAGCTCTTTGCCGAGCTCGAGCGGGTCTGCCGGGCCGACGCGGTGCTCGCGACGAACACGTCGGCGCTGTCGGTGACGGAGATCGCCGGCGCGACCTCGACTCCGGAACGCGTGGTCGGCATGCACTTCTTCAACCCGGCGCCGCTCATGCCGCTCGTGGAGATCGTGCGCGCAGAGCGGACCTCGGACGGGGCCTTCGGGACGGCCTACGCGCTCGGCGAGCGGCTCGGCAAGCATCCGATCCGCTGCCACGACACGCCGGGCTTCGTCGTCAACCGGATCCTGATCCCGCTCCTCAACGACTGCGTCCGGGTTCTCGACGAGGCGCGCGTCACTCCCGCCGACCTCGACGCGGGCATGAAGCACGGCGCCGGCTGGCCCATGGGGCCGTGCGAGCTCGTCGACCTCGTGGGGATCGACGTCCACGTGCACGCGAGCGAGGCGCTGTGGGAGAAGCTGCGGGAGCCGCGCATGGCGCCGCCCGCGCGCCTCGTGGCGATGGCGAACGCCGGCCTCCTGGGCCGCAAGAGCGGCCGCGGCTTCTACGAGTACGGCCGCTAAGTAGGCTGCTCGACGAGCTCCTCGAGGCGGAGCGCCTGGAGGACGGCCGCAGACGCCTGGGAGAGCAGCTGCGCCGATGCCTCCTCGGAAGCGCCGCTCGTCCGGAGCGCCTCCGCGAGCGCCTCGACGCGTGCCGCGAGGCCGTCTGCTCGCCGCTGCAGGCGCTCGTCAGTCATGACAACGGAGCTTCGCGGAGTTGTCGGACGTTCCTGCCGCGCGTACCCTGGGAGCGCCATGCGCCGGATCCTGCTCAGTTGCGCGCTTCTCGCGGTGCTCGCGGCCTCGGCCGTGGCGGTCTCCCGCGCTTCCACGACGGCCGGGTCCGGCTATCTCGTCGTCAAGCAGGCCAGGAACGACGGAGGCGTCAACGGCAAGCCGGTCGTGACGGTCGTCGTGCGCGGCTTCGTCCTGGGCCGCATCTCGCAGGAGGCTGCGGTCGAGATCTATCACCTCGCGCCGGCCTCGGGCCAGGGCGCGCCGCAGGTGAGAGGTCCAGACGTCTCCACCGACTCCGTTCGCTGGCACCGCCTGTCCGGCAAGCGGTACAGCGGCAGCAGCTTCCGCTTCCGCGCGCCGGGAGGGCTGTACCGGATCGTGGTGCGCGGGTCGGGCGTCTACGTCTACGCCGGCGGTCGCGGCACCGTCTGGGTCCAGGGCTCCTCCTCGGACAGGCGCACCGACGGGGAGTACTCGGTGAACGGCGGCATCTTCCGCTCGTTGCCGACCAGCCTCGTGAAGCGCAAGATCGGGCGTGGGTGAACGCGATGGCAGGTGAGACGATTCTCGTGGTGGAGGACGAGCAGGCGATCGCTTCGTTCGTCTCCGCCTATCTCCGCAAGGACGGCTTCAACGTCCAGATGACCGCCAGCGGCCGCGAGGCGCTGACGATCGTCGGCACCGACGCCCCTGCGCTCGTCGTCCTCGATCTGATGCTGCCCGACCTCGACGGGCTCGAGGTCTGCAGGCGGATTCGCGAGACGAGCACGCTGCCCGTGCTGATGCTGACCGCGCGCGACGACGACCTCGACAAGATCGCGGGGCTCGAGGTCGGCGCGGACGACTACCTCACGAAGCCTTTCAACCCGCGCGAGCTCGTGGCGAGGGTGCGTGCGATCCTGCGGCGCAGCGCGGGGAAGACGAAGCCCGACGGCGGTGTGCTCACCCACGGTGACCTCGTGCTCGACGCGGGCCGGCGGGAGTGCCGCGTCGGCGACCAGGAAATCCGGCTGGCGCCCAAGGAGTTCGACCTCCTCTGGGAGCTCCTCGACCACAAGGGTCTCGTGCTCACGCGGGACCAGCTGCTCGAGCGGGTGTGGGGTTACACGTTCGCGGGAGACACGCGTACCGTCGACGTCCACGTGCGTCAGCTGCGGCGGAAGCTCGGCGACGCGGCGCCGATCGTCACCGTGTGGGGCATCGGGTACAAGGCCGGTCCCGCGCCCGCCGTCGCAGAGTAGGCGTCCGTGCTCGGATCACTGCGCTTCCGGCTGCCGGCGCTGTTCCTGCTCGGCATCGTGCTCGCGGCGGTGGTGGCGACGCTCATCGCCGTCCGCTTCTTCCAGGGCTACACGCGCACGCACGCGGCCGCCGAGCTGCGCGGCGAGTCGGCCGGAATCGTGCAGCTCTACGAGCAGAAGGCCGGCATCGGCCACGTCGCCGTCGACAACCTGAACCTCGCGCTGGGCGGTGACAGGGTGTTCTGGGTTCCTGCGGTGCCCGGAGGGTTGCTGCTGGCAGGCCGGCTGCCCGAGTTACCGCTCGGTGTTCTGCCCGAGGGGGCGCTCGAGGAAGCGAAGCCGCCGGCGTTCGACCTCCACGTCGGCGGCACCGCCTATCTCGGTGTTGCAAAGCCCGTCACTCTCGGGCCGGTCCACGCGGGGGCGCTCGTCGTCGCGGAGCCCGAGTCCGCGCTGCGCAGCCGGTGGCTGCAGCTCGTCTGGGAGCTCGCGCTCGCGTTCGGGATCGGCATCCCCGTCGCCGCCGTGGTCATGCTCTACTTCTCGCGCCGGATAGCGCAGCCGCTCGAGGGGCTCGCCGCCGCGGCAGACGAGGTGGCCGCCGGGAACTACGACGTGGCCGTGCCGGAGCGCACGTGGGGGAGCGAGGTCGAGCGGCTCGCCACGCGCTTCCACGAGATGACCACGAGGCTCTCGGAGTCGGAGCAGCTCTCCCGCAACTTCCTGATGTCGGTGTCGCACGAGCTGCGCACGCCGCTGACCGCGATCCGCGGCCACGTCGCCGCGCTGCGCGAGGGCGTGTTCGAGGACGAGGCGGCGCAGGAGCGGTCACTCGAGGTGGTCTCGGAGGAGGCCCTGCGACTCGAGCGCCTCGTGGGAGACGTCCTCGACCTCGCGAAGCTCGACGCGCGTCGCTTCGCGCTCCTGCGCGAGGAGGTCGACATGCGAGCCCTCTGCGAGCGCGCCTACACGACCTTCACGGAGGAGGCGCGGACGCGCGGCATCGAGTACGACCTCGAGCTCGGCGAGGGAGCCGTGCTCATCACCGACGGCGACCGCGTGCTGCAGATCGTCACGAACCTGCTCTCGAACGCACTGCACTGGACGCCGGAGGGCGGGCGAGTCGACCTCGGTCTCAGCGCGCAGAACGGCGAGGTGGAGGTGGCGGTCTCGGACACCGGGCCCGGGATCGACCCGGAGGCGGTGGAGCGCATCTTCCGGCCGTTCTGGTCCGGGGACGGCGGCGGCACCGGCCTCGGTCTCGCGATCGCGCGCGAGCTCGCCTTCGCGCTCGGCGGCCGGCTCGAGCTGCACAGCGAGCCCGGCCGGGGGAGTCGCTTCGTGCTCGTCCTACCGACGCGGTCCGCTCAGCCTGCGGCTTGACGCTCGCCGAGGCGGTAGACGACGGCGCCGTCGCGCGTCAGTCCCTCCTCGAGCTTCGTCAGCCGCTCCTCGACACTCCGCCAGCTGGAGGCGATGAGATCGACGAGCAGGGCGAGATCGTCGACGCGGGCATGACGCTCGGCGAGTAGGTCTCCCTCGATCCGTTCGAGCCGGCGGATCGTCTGATTCGTCAGGCCTCGCATCTCGGCCAGGTGACGCGCGCTCGGCCGGAAGTGCTGGCGGAGACCGTCCTGGATCGCCTCGGGCAGGCCCGCCTCGAAACGGGCG
>JAICLM010000049.1 GCA_025927435.1 Thermoleophilia bacterium
AGGTCGCTACGACCTAGCCTCATGTGGTCCGGAGGTGGGGGAAAGGAGAGGGCGATGGCGTCGACAGTGACCGCCGCGGCTCCGGCGGGAGCCGCCACTGCCGAGCAGGCGAAAGGCGATGTGCTCGTCGTGTTCGGGATCACCGGAGACCTCGCGAAGGTGATGACCTTCCGGTCGCTGTACCGGCTCGAGTCGCGCGGGCTTCTCGATTGTCCGATCGTCGGCGTCGCGGTCGACGACTGGACGCTGGACGACCTCAAGGAACGGGCCCGGACCTCGATCGAAGGCACCGGAGAGAAGCTCGACCAGGAGACGTTCGACCGCTTCGCCGAACGCCTCTCGTACGTTTCGGGAGACTTCACCGACCCGGCGACCTACGAACGCGTCGCCGCCGCGATCGAGGGCATGACGAGCCCGGTCTTCTACCTCGAGATCCCGCCGTTCCTGTTCGGGCAGGTGGTGAAGCAGCTCTCCGACGCCGGCCTGACGCACGGCGCCAGGATCGTGGTGGAGAAGCCGTTCGGCAACGACCTCGAGTCGGCCACTGCGCTTGCGGCCGAGCTGCACCAGTACATCGACGAGTCGCAGTTGTTCCGGATCGACCACTACCTCGGGAAGATGGGCCTGGACGAGATCCTTCATCTCCGCTTCCAGAACGCGATCCTCGAGCCGATCTGGAACCGGAACTACGTGGCAGCGGTCGAGATCACGATGGCCGAGTCGTTCGGCGTCGAGGACCGTGGCCACTTCTATGACCCGGTGGGGGCGCTCCGCGACGTCGTCGTCAACCACCTGATGCAGGTGGTCGCGGCCTCGGCGATGGAGGTGCCGTCACGGTCGGACGCGGACACGCGCAAGAACGCAGTCGCCGGCCTGTTCCACTCGATCGAGCCGGCCAGCCCGGAGCACTACGTGCGCGGACAGTACGACGGCTACCGCTCCATCGACGGCGTCGCTCACGACTCGGCCACGGAGACGTACGCCGCCCTCCGGCTCGACATCGAGAACTGGCGCTGGTCGGGCGTGCCGTTCTTCATCCGGACCGGCAAGCGCCTCCCCGTGACGCAGACCGAGCTGCGTCTCGTCTTCAAGCGACCGCCGCGGCTCGGCATGGCCGGGGGACGGTTGGCGGAGCCGAACCAGCTCGTCGTCAAGCTCGATCCGTCCACGGGCGTCCGGCTCATCGTCGACGCGCATCGTGCCGACGCGTCCGGTCCTGCTCCGATCACGCTCGACGTCGAGTTCGCCGAGGAAGGCGGCGAGGGTCCGACGCCGTACGAGGTGCTCCTGCACGCCGCGCTCGTCGGCGACAGCAAGCGCTTCACCAGGCAGGATGGGATCGAGGAAGCGTGGCGGGTCATGCAGCCGCTGCTCGACGCGCCGCCTCCGGTGCGCGCGTACGAGCCGGGGTCGTGGGGTCCGACAGAGGCCGACCGGCTGGTCTCCGGTTATGGGCGCTGGCACGGGCCCTGGATCGAGAGCTAGTGCACTCAGGAAAGAGTCGCCGATGACCGCCGTCCCGACGAAGGAGCCCGCGGCTGCTCCGCAGAGCGCCGCCGCACCGTCGCCGTTCCCGCCGATCGCGGACTACGCGTTCCTGTCCGACTGCCACACGGGCGCGCTCGTCGCCCCGGACGGCGCGGTCGACTGGCTGTGCATTCCGAGCTTCGATTCGCCGAGCGTCTTCGGCAGCCTCCTCGACCGTCAGGCCGGGTTCTTCCGCTTCGCCCCGTTCGGCATCTCGCACCCGACCGCCCGCGTCTACGTACCGGGGACGAACGTCTTCGAGACGACCTGGAAGACACCGTCCGGGTGGGTCGTGGTCCGCGACGCGCTGACGCTCGGCCCGAGGGAGCACGAGGACACCGTGACGCCGCATACACGGCCCCCCTCCGACGACGACGGCGATCACATGCTCGTGCGCACGGTCGAGTGCCTCGACGGACGGGTCGAGATCGATCTGGTCTGCGAGCCTGCGTTCGACTACGGCCGCACGCCCGCGACCTGGACGATGGTCGACGGAACGGAGCATGCCGCCGACGCCTCGGGAGAGGGCGTGACCTTCAGGCTCGTCTCCGACCTCGCGATCGACGTCGAGGGCGAGACGGTGCGCGGACGCCACGAGCTCGAGGCGGGCGACCGGGCGTACTGTGCCCTCTCGTGGGCCGAGGGGCTGGTCGCACCGCAGAGCGTCGAGGAGGCGGCGGCGCGGATCGACTCGACGCTGCGCTTCTGGCGCCGCTGGCTGAGCAAGGCTCGGATCCCGGATCACAGGCTGCGCGATCCGGTGCAGCGGTCGGCGCTGACGATCAAGGGGCTGACGTACATGCCGACCGGCGCCACGGTGGCGGCGCTGACGACCTCGCTCCCTGAGACCCCCGGCGGAGAGCGGAACTGGGACTACCGCTACACGTGGATCCGGGACACGACCTTCACCCTCCAGGCGCTCCACTTCCTCAACCTCGACTGGGAAGCGGGCGAGTTCATGGAGTTCGTCGCCGACCTCGAGCCGACGGAGGACGGGTCGCTCCAGATCATGTACGGCATCGACGGGCGGCGCGACCTGCGCGAGACGACCCGCGACGACCTGACCGGCTACTCGGGCGCCTCGCCCGTGCGGATCGGTAACGGCGCATTCGACCAGCGGCAGAACGACGTCTTCGGCGCCGTACTGGACTCGATCCTCCTCCACTCGCGCCACAGCGCGCGCCTGCCGCGGCGTCTCTGGCCGATCGTGCAGGCGCAGGCGGAGTGCGCGATCCAGGTCTGGAAGCAGCCGGACCAGGGGATCTGGGAGGCGCGAGGCAAGCCTCAGCACTACGTCTCCTCGAAGCTGATGTGCTGGGTCGCGCTCGATCGCGCGGCCAAGCTCGCGGAGATCCGTGGGGATCCCAGGCTCGAGGAGAAGTGGGCCGCCGTCGCCGCTGAGATCCGTGCGGACATCCTCGAGCACGGAGTCCGCGACGGCGTGCTGCGCCAGCACTACGAAACCGAGTCGCTCGACGCGTCGACGCTCCTCGCCGCGATCTTCGGATTCCTGCCAGGCGACGACGAGACCCTGCGCCAGTCGGTGCTGGCGATCGCGAACGACCTCACCGAGGACGGCTTCGTCCTGCGCTACCGGACGGGCGAGACCGACGACGGCCTCTCGGGCAAGGAGGGGACCTTCCTGATCTGCTCCTTCTGGCTCGTCTCGGCGCTCGGGATCATCGGCGAGCGGCAGGCCGCGACCGACCTGATGGAGCGTCTGCTGCGCGTGGCCTCCCCGCTCGGCCTCTACGCCGAGGAGTTCGACGTGGCGACCGGGCGACACCTGGGCAACTTCCCGCAGGCGTTCTCGCATCTGGCCCTGATCGAGGCGGCTGCGCGAATCATCGTCCCGGAGATGCTCGCGGAGTACTGAGCAGTCCGGTATGGCATCGAGCGCCAGGGCCGCCACGACCCCTGCCTGAGGAGGAGACGATGGACTTCTATGACGTGATCATCATTGGCACCGGCGCAGGTGGCGGCACGCTCGCGCGCAGCCTCGCTCCGTCCGGCAAGCGGATCCTCCTGCTCGAGCGGGGAGACTGGCTGCCACGTGAGCCGGCGAACTGGCTCGCGCAGGACGTGTTCGTCGACAACAAGTACGTGTCGCCCGACACGTGGTACGACGAGACGGGAGTGCCCTTCCATCCTCAGGTGCATTACTTCGTCGGCGGCGCGACGAAGCTGTACGGCGCTGCGCTGTATCGCCTGCGGCCGCAGGACTTCGGCGAGCTCGAGCATCACGACGGGATCTCGCCCGCGTGGCCGATCAGCTACGACGAGCTCGAGCCCTACTACACGAGGGCCGAGCACGCGTACGAGGTGCACGGTGTCCGCGGCGAGGATCCGACCGAGGGACCCGCGAGCGCGCCGTACCCGTTCCCGGCCGTCTCGCACGAGCCCCGGATCCAGCAGCTCGCCGACGATCTCGAGGCCGCCGGTTACCGCCCGTTCCACGCGCCGTGCGGGATCAGGCTCAACGAGCCCAACATGCCGTACAGCGTCTGCGTTCGCTGCCAGAACTGCGACGGCTTTCCCTGTGCGGTGCACGGGAAATCGGACGCCGAGGTGCTCGGCGTCCGGCCGGCGCTCGAGCATCCGAACGTCACGCTGCTGACGAACGCGAAGGCTGTTCGCCTCCAAACAAACGACGCCGGAACGGTGGTCACGGGCGTGACCGTCGAGCGAGACGGTGAGACCGAGCAGTACGCAGGGGAGATCGTCGTGCTCGCGTGCGGCGCCGCGAACACCGCAGCCCTGCTCCTCGCGTCCGCGACCGACAAGCATCCGAACGGTCTTGCGAACGGGTCCGACCAGGTCGGCCGCAACTACATGTTCCATGCGAGCCAGGCGGTGCTGGCGCTCTCGCGCGACGAGAACCCGACGGTCTTCCAGAAGACACTGGGGCTGAACGACTTCTACTTCGGCACAGACGAGCACGACTATCCGCTCGGGAACATCCAGATGGTCGGCAAGTCGCAGGCTCCGATGTTCCGCGGCGAGAAGCCGACGGAGACCAAGCTCGCGCCAGGTTGGACGCTCGACAAGGTCGCGAAGCATGCGATCGACTTCTGGCTCTCGACCGAAGACCTGCCGTTGCCCGAGAACCGCGTGACCGTCGACGGCGACGGCCGGCTCACCCTCGCGTACAGGGCGACGAACGACGTGCCGAAGCAGGAGCTGTACAGGAAGCTGAAGTCGATCCTCGGTCAGCTGCGCATGGAGACCGACCACCTGTTCGGCCGCTTCGCCTACATGAAGAACGAGATCCCGGTCGCCGGCTGCGCGCATCAGGCCGGCACCTGTCGCTTCGGGAGGGATCCGGACACCTCGGTGCTCGACGTCGACTGCAAGGCGCACGAGCTCGACAACCTCTACGTCGTCGACACGAGCGTCTTCCCGAGCATCGGGGCCGTCAACCCGGCGCTGACGGCGATGGCGAACTCGCTCCGCGTGGGCGACCATCTGATCGAACGTCTGGGAGCGGCCGTGCCGGTCGAGGCGGAGGCGGTTGCGTGAGCGAGGCCGGCGTGGCAACCGAGCTCGGTCAGATCGAGATCGCCCACGGCGAGCAACGCGTGGGTGTCGTCGCTCTCGGCGGCGGGCTCCGCTCGTACGAGGCCGCCGGCCGCGAGCTTCTCAACGGCTTTCGGCCCGGTGAGCGCCCGGCTTCCGGCCGAGGACAGGTGCTCGTCCCGTGGCCGAATCGGATCGAGGACGGAAGCTACGAGTTCGAGGGCAAGCGGCTGCAGCTTCCGCTGAGCGAGCCGGAGAACGGGAACGCGATCCACGGGCTCGTTCGCGGAGCGACCTGGAACCTCGTCGAGCACGAGCCGGACCGGGTCTTGCTGGACTACACGCTCGAGCCGCAGCCCGGCTACCCGTTCACGCTCGGCCTGAGCATCGAGTACGCCGTCTCGTCTGCCGGCCTCACTGTGACGACGACCGCCTGGAACCTCGGTACCGAGCACTGCCCCTACGGGGCCGGGCAGCATCCGTATCTCACCCTCGGCACTCCGACGATCGACACCCTGCGCCTGCAAGCTCCGGGCCAGGTCGTCATGTTCTCCGACGAGCGCGGCCTGCCGGTGCGCTCCGCCCCGGTCGACGGAACCGAGTACGACTTCCGCGCCGGCCGGGAGATCGCCGAGACCGTGCTCGACCACGCCTTCACCGAGCTCGAGCGTGACGGTGACGGCCGTGCCCGTGTCCTGCTCGACGACGTTGCGGGCGCCGCGGGTCTCACGCTCTGGGTAGACGAGAGCTACCGCTATCTCATGCTGTACACGGGGGACTCGCACCCCGACGTCGCCAGGCGCGGCCTGGCCGTCGAGCCGATGACGTGTCCGCCGAACGCGTTTCGCACGGGGGATTCGGTGATCCGACTCGAGCCGGGCGGGTCCGTCGCGAGCACCTGGGGGCTCGAGCCGCGGCTCGCGGCAGAGGGAGTCCGAGATGACAGCTAACGGACGTCCGCGCGTCCTGATCCTCGGCGGCGGGTTCGCCGGGGTCGGCGCGGCGCAGAAGCTCGAGCACGCCGACGCGGAGGTCGTCCTCGTCGACCGGCACGACTACCACACCTTCCAGCCGCTCCTCTATCAACTCGCGACCGGCCTGCTCGAGACGACGGCCGTCGGACACTCGCTGCGCGACCTGCTCTCGCGCCACGAGAACACCGTGGTCCACAAGGCTCGGGTGACCGCGATCGATCTCGATCAGCGAACGGTCGAGTTCGACGAGATCGGGCCGATCTCGTACGACTATCTCGTCTTTGCACTGGGGGCCGAGGTCAACTTCTTCGGCACCGCCGGTGCTCCCGACCACGCCTTCCCGATGTACACGCTGCCGCATGCGGTGCACCTCAAGGACCACCTGCTCGAGCGCTGGGAGGCGGTTGACCGCGACCCGAGCCTGCTCGCGGACGGTGCCCTCAACGTGGTGGTCGTCGGCGGCGGTCCGACCGGGGTCGAGACCGCCGGCGCGCTGGCCGAGCTCTATCGAGGGGACTTTGCGACGGACTACCCCAACGTGGATCCCGAGGACGCCCGGGTGACCCTCGTCGAGGCCGGCCCGGAGCTCTTCGGGATGTTCAAGCCGAAGCTCCGCGACTACGCCGAGAAGGCGCTCACGAAGCGGGACGTGGAGGTGAAGACGGGCGCAGCCGTCGCTTCGGTGACGCCGACCACGGTCGAGCTGAAGTCGGGTGAGACCCTCAAGGCGCACACGCTCGTCTGGGGCGCCGGGCTGCAGGGGAACACCATCGTCCAGTCGCTCGAGCTCGAGCTCCAGCGTGGCAATCGGATCGGGGTAGGGCCGGATCTCACGCTTCCCGGTCGGTCGGAGGTCTTCGTCGTCGGGGACATCGCGGCGATCACGGATTCGAAGACCGAGCAGGTGCTGCCGCAGCTCGGCTCGGTGGCGCTCCAGTCCGGGGAGCATGCGGGAAAGACGATCGCCGACAGAATCGCGGACAAGGAACCGAAGCCGTTCAAGTACAAGGACAAGGGGACGATGGCGACGATCGGTCGTGGCGCGGCGGTCGTCCAGATGCTCGGGGGGCGGACGATGACCGGCTTCAAGGCGCAGGCCGCCTGGGGAGCCGTGCACCTTGCGTTGCTGCCCACGAACGAGGATCGCGCCAAGGCCGTCGTCGACTGGGTCGGCGCAGCGGCGACTCACCAGCGCGCCGGTCGGATCACGGTAGAACGGTCCTAGCGAACGATGCTCACCCTTGCGTCGAACCTCGGCGCGGCCCGCAGCCAGATGGCGTTCACGCTGGGGTTCCACATCATCCTCGCGTCGCTGGGCGTGGCGCTGCCCGCGATGATGCTGATCGCGAACTACCGGGGCCTGCGCCGGGACGACCCGGACGCGTTGCTGCTCGCACGGCGCTGGTCGAAGGCCGTGGCGGTCACGTTCGCGGTCGGCGCGGTCACCGGGACGGTGCTCTCGTTCGAGTTCGGGCTCCTCTGGCCGGGGTTCACCGGCAGGTTCGGCTCGGTGTTCGGAGTGCTGTTCGCGATCGAGGGCATCTTCTTCTTCCTCGAGGCGATCTTCATCACCGTCTACATCTTCGGCTGGAAGTACCTGTCGCCGTGGGCCCACTTCTGGGCGGGGGTTCCGGTCGTGATCACGGGCCTGGGCGGGGCGTTCTCCGTCGTCGCCGTCAACTCGTGGATGAACCAGCCGCAGGGGTTCTCGCCCACCTCCGGCGCCGTCGCCTCGGTCGACCCGTGGAAGGTGATCTTCAATCCGGCAGTCCCGTACGAGGTGCCGCACATGATCCTGGCCGCGTATCTGGTGACGGGCTTCCTGCTCGCCGGGATCTACGCGACGGGGATGCTGCGCGGCCGGCGCGACCGGGTGCATCGGCTCGGCCTGCTGATCCCGCTGACCGTCGCGTGCATCGCCACGCCGATCCAGTTCGCGGTCGGCGACACGGCAGCCCGGGCCATCGCCCACGACCAGCCCATCAAGTTCGCCGGCATGGAGTGCGTGCAGCAGACCTCGACGCACGTCACCGAATACATCTTCGGACGGTGCACGTCGAACGGGGTAGAAGGCGGGATCGGGATCCCCGGCTTCGACTCGTTCCTCGTCGGGTGGAGCACGAGCACGCAGGTCACCGGGCTCGACAGCGTTCCGCCCGACGACCGCCCACCCGCCAACACCATGCTGCACTGGGCATTCGACGCCATGGTCGGGATCTGCTCGGTTCTGATCCTGCTCGGGCTCTGGCTGGGGATCGGATGGTGGCGCAAGCGCGACTTTCCGCAATCGCGCTGGTTCCTGCGCGCGGTCGCGGTATCGGGCGTCGCGGCGGTGATCGCGCTCGAATGTGGCTGGATCGTGACGGAGGTGGGTCGCCAGCCGTGGATCGTCTACAACGTGATGCGTACCTCGGACGCCGTCACGCAGGCGAACGGCATCTGGATCACCTTCGGGCTGATCGTCGGGCTCTACGCCGCTCTCGGGGCGACCCTGATCATTTCTCTCCGCGCGATGTCGCGGCGCTGGCGGCAAGACGGCCGGGAACCGGACGACGTGCCGTACGGGCCCGAATCCGGGCCGATTCCCGGGACGCCGACATGAGCGAGGCCGATGCCGTCGCCGGCGTCCTCCTCGTCGGAGCGACGATGTACGCCGTCTTCGGTGGCGCGGACTTCGGCGCAGGGCTGTGGAGCCTGCTCGCGGGTGGGGGCGACAGCGGCCGGCGCCCTCGCGCATTGATCGACTGGGCGATCGGACCGGTCTGGGAGGCCAACCACGTATGGCTGATCTTCACGCTGGTCGTACTCTGGACCGGGTTCTCCACGGCTTTCGCGTCGATCTTCTCCACGCTGTTCATCCCGCTCAGCCTTGCGGCCCTCGGCATCGTGCTGCGCGGGTCGGGGTTCGCCTTCCAGCACACTGCGCGGAGGGCGCGTGGGCGCGCGCTGGCCGTGCGGTTCTTCGGGCTCGCTTCCGTGCTGACGCCCTTCTTCATGGGCACCGTGGTCGGGGCGATCGCAGGCGAGCGCGTGCCGGTCGGCAACGAGACCGGTGACCTGGTGACGAGCTGGCTCAACCCGTTGTCGCTCGTGCTCGGGGCGCTCTTCGTGGTTACCGGGGCGTACCTGTCCGCGGTGTTCCTCGTCAGCGAGGCCCGGCGCGCCGGGACGCCCGACCTCGAGCGGTACTTCGTGAAGCGCGCGCTCGGCGCCGCGCTCGCGGCCGGGACTCTCGCGGTCGCCGGGCTGATCGTGCTGCACCGGGACGCACGGTTCGTGTTCGACAGCCTCGAGGGTGACGCCCTCCCGCTCGTGATCGTGTCGTTCGCGAGCGGGCTCGCCGTGCTCTTCCTGTTGCACCGTGGCATCCGGCGCGGCGCGCGCGTCCTCGCGGTGGTCGCCGTCGTCGCCGTGATCTGGGCGTGGGGGGTCGCGCAGCACCCGTACCTCCTCCCACAGGTGCTCACGATCGACGCGGCGGCGGCGCCGGGCAACACTCTCACGGCGGTGCTGATCGTCTTCGGGATCGCGCTCGTGGTGGTCGTGCCGGCGTTGGCGCTTCTGTTCACGCTCGTGCAGCGCAACTTCGTCGAGGAGACCGAGCGGCCGGCGTACGAGGGGCGCACGGCCGGAATCGGGCCCTCAGGCGGCTGACCATTGTTTTTCTCGCTCCAAAGCTGGGCTCTGGCGCTGATCATCTTCGCGGTCGTCGGAGCCGTGACCGCCGCGGGTTTGCTACTCGGCCGCCACATGCGGCAGCATCACGAGAAGTTGCGGGAGCCGTTCGGGGCCATGCAGGGCGCGTTGCTCGGCGTGGTCGGCCTGATTCTTGCGTTCGGCCTTTCCCTCGCCGTCGGCCGGTACGAGGATCGGCGGGCTGCGGTGATCGCGGACGCGAACGCGATCGGGACGACGTACCTCAGGGCCCAACTTCTGGCCGAGCCGGCCCGGGTACGCTCTCTCGCGCTGCTCCGTCGCTACAACGACCTGGCCCTCCGCCTATCTCACGAGGTACCGAACAGTCCGGCGATGCAGCGGACAGCCGCCCAGGAAGATGTTCTGCAGCAGCGCCTCTGGGGCCTGGCCGGCCAGGCGCTCGACGCGGCGCCGGTCGCATCCGCGCCGCGGTTGTACGTGGACGCTCTGAACACGATGATCGATCAGCAGACTGTTCGCCTCTCGGGGCTCAACAATCGCGTACCGGGGTCGGTGCTCGTGCTCGAGGTCATTGGAGCGGCGATCGCGTTGGGCCTGCTTGCCCTCTATCTGTCGGTGCTCGGCCGTGGCCTGTGGCCGATGGTCTTCGCAACGGTCCTGGTGACGATGCTGCTGCTCGTGACCTTCGACCTCGACCGCCCGACGCGCGGCCTGATCACGGTCCCCGATACGCCGTACAGAGCGCTGCAAACGCAGATGAGGCTGCCTCCCGCCGCTCCGCGGCGCTAGGTCGAGCGTATCGCCCGCCGCAGCGAGAGCCAGAGAGTGAGCGGAACGGCGAGTGGCAGGAGCCACCACGCGGCTATGCCCGCCGCCGCCAGCGCGGCGGTCACGGCTATCGCGGCCGCCACGAGTGCGGCAACGACCCAGTCGTCGCCGATCACGAACCCCCACCAGAAGCGGCCGAACGCGGCAAGCCGGGTCACGTCTGCACCTCCGCAGTCCGGAGCTGGGTGCGCCGCTCACGCCGAAGCACCCGCACGAGCGCGAACGAGAAGAGGAGCACGAAGCCGAGCACGCCGAGGAGCGCGGCGTCGGAGCCGGGCCAGTCCGCGCCGGCACCCTCGACCGACCAGAAGATCCCGAACGTCGTCAGCATCACGCCGACCGCGAACTTCATCGAGTTCTCCGGCACCCGGGCGAGCGGGGCACGGACGGCGATGCCGACTCCTGCGACGAGTACGAGCGCTGCGACCGCGCCGGCGGCCGCGAGCGGGATCGAGCCCTGCGCGCTGCCGAACGTGAGGACGATGAACACGACCTCCAGCCCCTCGAGCAGCACTCCCTTGAAGGCGAGCGTGAACCCGTACCAGTCGACTCCCGCCCGCTCGAGGCGCGCCGCGCCCTGCGCGTCCGCGAGCTCCCGGGCGAAGATCGCGTCCTCGTCGTGGAGCGCCTTGTACCCACTCGCGCGCAGGATCGCCTTCCGCAGCCACTGCAAACCGAAGACGAGTAGGAGCGCGCCGACGACGAGCCGGAGTCCCTGCAGCGGGATCACCGTGAGGGCCGGCCCGAGCACGATCACGACGACGGCGAGCACGAGCGTCGCGGCTCCGAGCCCCGCGAGCGAGGAGCGCCAGCCTCGCGCAAGGCCGGCCGCGAGGACGATCGTCAACGCCTCCACGAACTCGACACCGCTCGCGAGAAACGCAGACAGGACGAGAAATGCGTCGCCGGTGCTCATCAGAGACCCCAGTGATCCCGAGGCTGAGGGTAGCCGGGCGTCTCGTCCGCGCTCGCGGCGGCGGTGGCGACGTCGGCCGGGTAGGTGCGCAGGCCCTTGAAGAGGAGCCACGAGCTCGCGCCGAGCGGGAGGATCATGACGACGAACGTCCACTGGAGGCCC
>JAICLM010000152.1 GCA_025927435.1 Thermoleophilia bacterium
GGCGAGCAGGAGGACGTCGCGCCCGATGATCACCGCGAGCCCGACCCAGGGCAGCCGGTCGTAGTAGGCGAGGAGGATCACGGCCGCGTCGATCATCAGCCGGTCGGCGAGCGGGTCGGCGACCTTGCCGAACTGCGACTCGACGTGCCAGCGACGCGCGAGGAAGCCGTCCACCTGGTCGGTGATCCCGGCGATGCCGAACGCGACGCCCGCAGGCCAGCTCGGCCGGTGTCCGGCGCGCACCATCAGCACGACGAACACGGGGATCAGGGCGAGCCGCGCGATCGTGAGCGCATTCGGCAGCTGCGCGAGGGGCTGCGAGACTCGGGCAGGAAGCTTCGCCGGCAAAGCCGGCGAAGCCCGGCCGGAAGTTCCGGGGGGCGCCTCCATGTGGAAAGGATACGGGCGTGCGAGAGCTGCCTCGGATCCCCGGCTTCGTGAACGCGCACTGCCACGCGTTCCAGCGGGCCTTGCGCGGACGGGTCGAGGGCGGCGACTTCTGGGCGTGGCGCGAGACGATGCTCGAGCTCGCGGCGGCGCAGACACCGGAGCGGGTGCGGCGCGACTACGCGGCGGTGTACGGGGAGCTGCGGGCTGCGGGCTACATGGCGGTCGGCGAGTTCCACTACCTCGGGCTCGAGGAGGCGCACGCGGCGGCCGAGGCCGCTGCCGAGGCGGGAATCGAGCTCGTCCTGCTCCACGTCGCGTACGCGCGCGGCGGGATCGAGCGCTTCCGGCAGGAGTCGGCGGCTGCGTACCTGCGCGAGCTCGAGCAGCTGCGGAGCGACGGGATCCGGGTGGGCGTCGCCCCCCACTCCGTTCGTGCGTGTCCTCGCGACTGGCTCGAGGAGCTGGGCCGCTACGCCGCGGAGCACGGGCTGCCGTTGCACGTCCACGCCGACGAGCAGCCGCGCGAGATCGAGGAGTGCCTCGCCGAGCACGGCGTGCGGCCGATCGAGTTGCTCGATGCATGCGGCTGCCTCGGCCAGCGCACGACCGTCGTGCACGCGACGCACGCCGACGGTCACGAGCTCGACCTGCTCGCCGCGGCCGGCGCGCGCGTCTGCGCCTGCCCGACGACGGAGGCGAACCTCGGCGACGGCTTCCTGCCGGTCGAGCGGCTCCTCCACCGCGGCATCGGGCTCTGCATCGGCTCGGACTCGAACGTCCGAATCGACCCGCTCGAGGAGCTGCGCGAGCTCGACGGCATCGCGCGGCGCCAGTCCGGCAGGCGCGACGTCTTCGCCGTGGACGACCTGCTCGCCGTCGGCTCGGCGGGCGGCGCCGAGGCGCTCGGGCTCGACTCGTGGCCGGACGTTGCGGTGGACACCGAGCACCCGCAGCTCGCCGGGGTCGAGGACTGGCGGAGCGCGCTCGTGGCCGGCTGCTCGGCCGACGTGCTCCGAGACGCCCGTTAGGTTCTGCGTCACCGATCGAGGAGGTCTCGATGGACGAGCACGCAGAGGGCAGCGGGGAGTGGGCGACGCAGGAGGAGGAGCGCACGTTCCGCCTTGTCCGCGATCTCCTCATGGAGATGCGCGACCGCGGGCGCGGGATCTACATCCTGCCGGTGCAGGAAGGAATGCGAGGCTCCGGCGAGACGTACGGCGTCGACGGGTGGGCGGTCGGCGAGTACAGCGTCACCGGCGGCCAGGACCTCGCGGTCGGGCCGTGGCTGGAGCAGGTGGTGGAGGCTGCGCGCGCAGCGGCTCACGAGAGGTAGACCAATCGGGGCGGCCGGATTCGAACCGGCGACCTTCGGTCCCCCAGACCGACGCGCTAACCAAGCTGCGCCACGCCCCGCAGCGAGACAACCGTAGCTCACCCGGGACCGCCCGGCACCTCTGCCACGTATCCCCAGCGTGCGCAAGATCCTCGCTCTCCCGGCCGCGACCGTCGCGCTCCTTCTCCTCCCCTCTTCCCTCGCGGCGACGTCCGGCGGCCGCCCGGTCGCTCTCGTGGCCGCCGAGGCCTCGAACGAGGTGCTCGCCGTCGCGCTCGGGCCGCATGGCGGACGCGTCCTCGAGCGGGTTCGGCTCGACGACCCGCTGATGGTCACGGCGCCGCTGCACGGCCCGGCGGTCGTCGTCAACCCCCACGGAACCGTGACGCTGCTTGCCTGGCACTCGCTGAAGCCGATCAAGGTGCTCCGCGGCTTCGTCCGGCCCGAGGTGGCCGCGATTGCGCCCGGCGGCAGGTACGCGTACGTCTCCGACGCCGGCAGCGGCCGGCTCGTCGTCGTAGATCTGAGTCGGCGTCGCATCGTGCACCGCCTATTCGTCGGAGCAAAGGCGCACCATCTCGACTTCAGCCCGGACGGCAAGCGGCTCTGGATCGCCCTGGGCGAGACCGCATCCACCATCGTCCGCGTGGACACCTCGAATCTGCGGCGGCCGCGGGTCGCCGGCCGGATCCGTCCGCGAGTGACCGCCCACGGCATCGAGTTCTCGCCGAGCGGGAAGACCGTCTGGGTCAGCTCCTCCGCGGCGCCGTTCCTGACGGTGTTCGACGCCGCGACCGGCACGGTCGTGCGTAGGGTCGCAGCCGGCAAGGGACCGCAGGAGATCGGCTTCTCGGGCAAGCGTGCCCTGGTCACGAGCGGATACGGCTCCTCCCTGGAAGCCGTCTCGTGGCGGACGTACGGGCGCCATGGCTCTGTCTCGATGCCTTACGGGTCGTTCAACCTCGCGACGCTGGGTGGGAACATCGTCACGAGCTCGGTCCTGACCGGCTACGTCACAGAGCTCCGGGCCGGGACGCTGAAGCGGATGTGGACGACGAAGCTCGCGCCGGTCACCCGGTACGTCGCGATCTCCCTCTGGCCCCGCTAGCCGATCTCGAGCCAGCGGATCGTCGCGCCTCGCGGGATCGTGAACAGCGTCGTGTGCCCCGCTACGAGATTCCGCTTCCTCTGCACGATGACGGCCTTCGGGGTGATGGCCCGCACGACGCCGCGTGCTCGGGACGAGCCACGCGAGGCTCCGTCGGGGGCGAAAAGACGGATCACCGACGAGCTCGTCCCGGGCACCGCCACGGCCAAGCGGCCGTTGAACCAGCCGAATGCCTCGACGTCCGCGGCGGCGATGTGGCGGAAGGCCGATTGCGCCACCAATGACACGCCTGTCTTCCCCTGCAGGGCGAGCGCATCCCCCGACGGTGCGAACGAGACGGCGGTCACGGGTGGATTGACCGCCACAACCTGTCTCGATCGATGCCCGAGGTCGTAGACGACCGCGCGTCCGCCACCGCCCACGTACGCGAAGGCGAGGTTGTCGGCGCGCCAGGCCGGCCTGACGGCGCGCACCGAGCGGTCGATGGTGACGTCGTGGATGCCGTTCCCATAGATGACGTGCAGCACGAAGCGGTGCCCGGCGTGGACGACGTAGGCGATCCGGAAGCCGTCCGGTGCCCAGGCGATGACGACCACCCTCCCGCCGGCGGGGTGGGACCAGGCCCGGCGTCCGTCGGGCGCCATCGCGACGAGGGAGTTGCCGATGCCGGCAGCGACGTAGAGCGCGTGCGGCGAGAGCGCCGCCGCGGTTGCCGGCACATGCGAAACGAAGCCGCTCCGGGCGACGACGGACAGGCGGCCGTCGACGATCGCGGCCGCGCCGTTCGCTCCCTGCGGGAGGGCGAGCGCCGGCGTCGGCCGCGGCTTCGGCTTCGCACCGATGCTGACGTGCAGCGCCCCGGCCGCCGCGAGCGAGCCTGCGGCGACCACGAGCAGGACGAATACCGCCGCGAACGCGAGAACGGCCGCGCGCAAGCCTCGGTGAGGAGCCGCCGCCGGCCGTAGGCCGCGCAGCGCCTTGTGCAGCGCTTTCTCCCTTGCTCCCGGATCGGGCTCGGGGGCCTCGGCGAACATCGCCTCCAGTCGCCGCTCGAGCTCACTCGACATGCTCGACCTCCGGCGTCTCGCGCAGCTGCTCGAGCGCGCGGGAGAGGCGCGAGTTGACGGTGCCGACCGGAAGATCGAGCGCCTCGGCGATCTGCTTCGGCGTCATCCCGACGCCGTACCGGAGGACGACGACGACGCGCCGCTCGAGCGACAGGTCACCCACCGCCGCGAGGAGCCCACGGTCTCCCGTCGCATGGGCGGGCGCGAGATCCGGCGTGTCGGGCAGCTCCTCGTCGGAGAGCCGCCGCTCGGCGCGCAGCAGGTCGAGCGCGCGGTTCGCGACGATCCGGTGCAGCCAGGGGCCGAAGGGACGGCGGTCGTCGAACCGCCCCAGCGCCGCGAATGCGCGCTCGAAGCCGTCCGCGGCCACGTCGTCCGCGAGCGAGCGCCGGCCGGTGATCGCGTAGGCAGCGCGCCAGGCATCCCGCCAGTAGCGGCGGAACAGCAGGGAAGCGGCGTCGCGGTCGCCACGCCGCGCCCGCCGCACGAGGTCTCGGTCACTCGGTTCACGCACTCCTCCAAGTCTTGTACGAACGAGGCGACTTTGTGCGTCCCGCGCCGGTAATACTCCAGTCGTGGACGGCTGGGAGGAGCAGGAGAACGCGCTCGTGCGGGAGTTCGAGCTCCCCTCGTTTCCGGCGGCGATCGCGTTCGTCGACCGGCTGGCCGAGCTCGCCGAGAGCGAGAATCACCACCCGGACGTCGACATCCGCTATCGCACGGTCACCGTGCGCTGGACGACGCACTCCGAGGGTGGGATCAGCGAGAAGGATCGCGAGATGGCCGAGCGGACATCTGCTCTGGTCACCGCGTAGCGCGAGCACGCGCCGGGTAGAAGGTAAGAACTTGCCCGCTCCCGACACTAATCCTGATGTGAGCACGCTCGCACCAGCACCCGGGCTCGAGGAGTGGCACCTCGACCTGCATGCGCAGGGCGCCGCGCGTGAGGAGGCGGTGGCCCGCCTGCACGGGCTTCTCCTGCGGGCGGCGCGGTTCGAGGTCTTCCGCCGCCGGGGCTCCCTCCCCCAGCTTTCTGCGGTCGAGCTGGACGAGCTCGCCCAGGATGCCGCCGACGACGCAGCCGTCTCGGTGCTGCGCCGCCTCGACGACTTCCGTGGGGAGAGTAGCTTCCGGACCTGGGCATACAAGTTTGCGCTGCTCGAGGCGGCCGTGAAGGTGCGCCGCCGCGCCTGGCGCAATCGCGAGGTCACCCTCGAGCCCGAGCGCTGGGAGAGCCTCGCTCACGCGGGGCCCGGACCGGACGACGATGCCGAGAACGAGGCGCTGCTCGACGCCGTGCGCGAGGGCATCCGGACAGCGCTGACGCCGCGGCAGCGGCAGGTGCTCGTCGCCACCGTGCTCGAAGGCGTGCCGATCGACGTCCTGGCCGAGCGGCTCGACTCGAACCGCAACGCGCTCTACACGCTGCTCCACGACGCGCGGCGGCGCCTGCGAGCGCACGTCGCCGCTGCGGGATTCCCGGAGGTGAACGAATGACCGGCCGCGACCTCGATCCGACTCTGAAGCGCCTGCTCGGCAGCGACGAGCCGGAGATCGACTGCGAC
>JAICLM010000237.1 GCA_025927435.1 Thermoleophilia bacterium
CCCGGCGCCGCGCCGCTCGTCGCGCAACTGGAAGCTGAGCTGCCGAACGCCGAGGACGAGGTGCTGCTCGACGCGTTGCCGATCTCGGTCTACGGCGGCGGCTGAACCGCACCTGTCTTTCCTACTACTAGCTAGTAACAGACTGTTACTAGGTGCTCTGGGAAGCCGCTTTTCACCGCGCCGTCCCCGTCTGCTCGAGCCGGTGTCCAAGCTAGTAACAGACTGTTACTTGGGAGCCTGGTTCCGCTCCCAGACGATCCGCAGGCCGTCGAGTGTGAGGAACGGCTCCACGGCGCTCACTGCCCGCGAGTGTGGGGCGATCAGATCGGCGAGACCGCCCGTTGCGACCGCCTTCGCCTCCACCCCGAGCTGGCGCCGGATCGCGTCGACGATGCCGTCGACCTGGCCGGCGAAGCCGTAGACGAGGCCGGATCGCAGCGCCTGCTCCGTCGTCTTCCCGATCACCTGCGGCGGTTCGGCGTAGTCCACCTTGACGAGCCGCGCGGCGCGCGAGAAGAGCGCCTCCATCGACGTCTCGATGCCCGGGGCGAGCACGCCGCCGACGAAATCGCCCTCCGGCCCGACGATGTCGAAGTTCGTCGACGTTCCGAAGTCGACGACGATCACGGGCGCCCCGAACTGCTCCCGGGCCGCGACCGCATTCGCGATGCGGTCGGATCCGAGCTCGCGCGGGTCGTCGTAGTGGAGCGCGATGCCGGTCGAGACGCCCGGCCCGAGCACGAGCAGCGGAGCCTTCGCCCAGCGTTCGGCGACATGCTCGTACTCGCGGATCAGCCGCGGCACCGAGGACGCGAGGCACATCCCGTCGATCGCGGCGAGGTCGAGGAAGTCGGAGAGCAGCGCGCCGAGCTCGTCGCCGGTCCGCTTGGCGTCGGTCGCGATTCGCCAGCGGTCGCCCAGCTTCGCGCCTTCGTACAGACCGAAGACGGTCTCGGTGTTGCCGGAGTCGACCGCGAGCAGCATCGCGGCCGGGACGCTACTCGTCTTCGAGGCGGAACGGCTCGCCGATGCGCTCCGCGAGCGCCTCGGCGGTCAGCTGCGGCTCGTCGCCCTCGCCGCGCAGCTCCTCGACCGTGACGTCGCCCGAGGTGAAGACCTTCGCCCGCGGGATGATCCGCGTGGGCCGGTTCTTGTCCCAGACCCAGACGTCCTCGAGCTCCAGCTGGAAGAACGGGAGGCCGCCGGCCGAGGTCGGCGCGGCCTGCTGGACGTCGAGCCTGTTGCAGAGGTAGGTCGCGTCCTGGGTCAGCACGCAGAAGCGGAAGAGCGCGAAGACGGCCTGGTACTCCCTCTTCAGCGCGAGCTCGAGCTCGGCCTCGTACTCGTCGAGATCGTCGAGGTGGGACACGCGGTCAGTGTACCCCCCTAAGCAGGGATTCCACGTCTCCCCGCCCCGGCACGACGAGGGCGCGATTCAGCTCGGCAAGCGGCTCGAGGACGAAGCGGCGCTCGTGCAGACGCGGGTGCGGGACCCTGAGCGCCGGCTCCTCGACCACCTCGTCGCCGTAGAGGAGCAGGTCGAGATCGAGCGTCCGTGGGCCGTGCTCGCCGGGGATGCGGACGCGGCCGAACCGCTGCTCGACGGCGAGCAGCCGGTCGAGAAGCTCGCGCGCGGTCAGGATCGTTTCGAGCTCGGCCGCGCCGTTGAGGAAGATCGGCTGCTCGCCGACGCCGACGGGCTCGGTCTCGCGCAGGTTGGAGACGGCGACGACCTCGATGCCGTTCTCAGCGCCGAGAGCAACCACGGCTTCGTGCAGCGTGCGCTCACGGTCGCCCAGATTTGCGCCCAGACCGACGTACGCGCGGGTCACGGTCTCGTGACGGTGACGCTTACCGTCCCTTCGAGCCCGGCCGGTCGGACTTCCGGCTTCCGGACTCGGACGCGGACCCGCTCCGGGGCGAACCGCTGCTCGAGCTCGTCGGCGACGGCGGTGGCCAGCGCCTCGAGCAGGTTGAACTGCCGGCCGTCGGACACCTCCTGAACCACTCGCGCCACGTCCACGTAGTCGACGGCGTCCTCGAGCCGATCGGTCGTCCCACGCTCTCCCACCGCCAGCTCGACGTCGAAGACGAACTCCTGGCCCCGCTCGCGCTCCTCCTGGTGGACGCCGTGGCGGCCGGACACGCTCAGGTCGCTGACCTCGACCGTGATCACGCGATCGCGCCGGCCACCGTGAGCGCGTCGACGTGCGGCTTCACGTCGTGGGCGCGCAGGATCGTCGCCCCGCGCTCGAAGGCAGCGACGGCGGCGGCGACGCTCGCACCGAGCAGGTCGTCGGAACCGGTGAGCTTCCGCAGCGAGCTCTTCCGCGAGAAACCCACGAGGATCGGCCTCCCGAGCGCGAGCAGGACGTCGAGCCGGCGCACGAGCTCCATGTTCTGCGCCACCGTCTTGCCAAAGCCGATGCCCGGGTCCAGGCAGACCCGCTCCTCGGCGATGCCCTGCGAGACCGCGAAGGCAAGGCGCTCCTCGAGGAATGACGCGACTTCGGCCGCGACGTCGCCGTAGCGCGGCTCGTCCTGCATCGTCCGCGGCTCGCCTTGCATGTGCATGAGGCAGAGATAGGCGCCGGCGGCCGCCACCATGCCGCCGAGGTCGGGATCGCCGCGCAGCGCCGTGACGTCGTTGACGAGGATCGCGCCATGCTCGAGCGCCGCCTGCGCAACCGCCGCCTTCGACGTGTCGATCGAGACCGGGAGGTCTCCGGCGAGACGCTCGAGAACCGGAAGCACCCGCCGCAGCTCCTCGTCGGCGGAGATGCCCTCGGAACCCGGCCGCGTCGACTCGCCGCCGATGTCGACGATCGCCGCTCCCTCTTCCACCATGCGGCGCGCCGCCGAGGCAGCGAGATCGGGATCGAGATGGACGCCGCCGTCCGAGAACGAGTCGGGCGTGACGTTGACGACGCCCATCACCGACGGCCGCGGAAACCGGTCCTCGATCGCGATCACGCCCGAAACTAAAGCACCGGGCGCCGGGTGCCGACATACCCGCTGCGATGATCGACGACCGCCTCCTCGAGTACTGGGAACGGGAAAGCGCCGCCCGCACCCGGCTGCGGAACCAGCTACCGGCTTCGTGGCGAAACGACCCGCGGCCCGACATGGACGTCGTGCGTGAGCTCTACATCGAGGCCATGCTGCGGGTGAAGCAGGAGCCGTCCGCGCGCCCGGTTGCGATCAACGACGACGACCGGTAGCGGCTTCATTTTCGGCAGGTTTTTCCCAGGATCGCGCCCGTGCGCTTCTGCGGGTCGCTCCTCGCCCG
>JAICLM010000148.1 GCA_025927435.1 Thermoleophilia bacterium
CGGCGACGGCGAGCTGATCGTAGTGGCTACTCGGCGTACCGCTTGAAGACGACGCACGCGTTGTGCCCGCCGAAGCCGAAGCTGTTCGAGACGGCCACCTTCACCTCGGCGTCGCGTGCCTCGTTCGGCACGTAGTCGAGATCGCAGGTCGGATCCTCGACCTCGTAGTTGATCGTCGGCGGCAGCTTGCCGTCGCGGATCGAGAGGACCGTGAACGTCGCCTCGACCGCGCCGGCGGCTCCAAGGCAGTGGCCCGTCGCTCCCTTCGTCCCTGAGACCGGCGTCTTGTAGGCGTTCTCCTCGCCGAGCGCGTACTTGAGCATCTGCGTCTCGGAGGAGTCGCCGATTGGTGTCGAGGTCGCGTGCGCGTTGATGTAGTCGATCTCGTCGACCGCGACCCCGGCATCGCCGAGCGCCATCTTGAGGGCGGTCACGGGCCCGGTCGGGTCGGGATCGGTGATGTGCTTCGCGTCGGAGGAGAGCCCGTAGCCGGAGACCTCCGCGTAGATCTTCGCGCCACGCGCCCTCGCATGCTCGAGCTCTTCGATCACGAGCAGCGCGCCGGCCTCCCCCATCACGAAACCGTCCCGCTTCGCGTCGAAGGGCCGCGAGGCGCGCTCCGGATCGTCGTTGCGGCGCGAGAGCGCTCGCATCGCGCCGAAGCCCGCGATGCCGACCTGCGTCACCGCCGCCTCGGTGCCGCCGCAGAGCATCACGTCCGCGCGGCCGAGCCGGATCGCGTCCGTCCCATCGCCGATCGCCATGTTCGACGCCGCGCATGCCGTGCACTCCGAGAGCAACGGCCCGCGCGTGCCGAGCTCGATCGAGACCCAGCCCGCGCCGAGGTTCGGGATGATCGCGGGGATCGAGAACGGATTGACGCGGTCAGGGCCGCGCTCGACAAGCTGGGTGTGACAGTCCTGGAACGATTGCAACCCGCCGATGCCGGTCGCGACCGCCGCCCCGATCCGGTCCGGCTCCTTCTCGATCTCGAGCCCCGCGTCGGCACATGCCTGACGCGCCGCGGCGAGAATGAGGTGCGTGAAGCGGTCCATGCGGCGGGCCTGCTTGCGCTCGATCCACTCGGTCGGGTCGAAGTCCTTCACCTCGCACGCGAAGTGGACGGGATAGTCGGAATGATCGAATTGCGTGATCTCCCCGGCGCCCGAGTCCCCCGCGAGCAGGCTCGACCACGTGGACTCGATGTCGAGCCCGAGCGGTGTCACCGCGCCCAGCCCGGTGACGACGACGCGTCTGCGTCCGTTGGAGGAACCGTTAGATGCGCTCACTACATTCCGAGTCCGCCGTCGACGAGGAGCACGTCCCCTGTGATGAACGATGCCTCGTCGGAGCAGAGGAAGCGTACCGCGCCTGCCACGTTTCCCGGCTCGCCGAGCCGGCCGAGCGGCGTGTTGCCGAGCATCGCGGAGGTCGCCTCCTCTGGCAGGACGTCGGTGAGCTGCGTCCGTACGTAGCCCGGAGCGACCACGTTGGCGCGCACGCCGCGGCTGCCGAGCTCGCGCGCGAGCGACTTCGTGAAGCCGATGATCCCGGCCTTCGAGGCCGCGTAGTTCGTCTGGCCCCAGTTGCCGTGCACGCCCACGATCGAGGAGACGTTGACGATCGCGCCCGCCCGCTTCTTCATCATCGGCCGACAGACGGCGCGGCACGTGTAGAAGACGGACGAGAGGTTCGTCTCGATCACGGCTCGCCAGTCGTCGTCCGGCATGCGCGCCAGGAGGCCGTCGCGCGTGAGGCCGGCGTTGTTGACGAGGATGTCGAGGTCGCCGGCCTCCTCGACGAGCCTGGCGGCCTCCTCGGCGCTCGACACGTCGGCCTGCACGGCCTTTCCGGCGATCTCCTGCGCCAGCGCCTCCGCCTCGTCGGCTCCGGTGCGGTAGCCGACGACGACCTCGGCTCCCGCGCGGGCCAACTCCTCCGCGATCGCACGCCCGATCCCCTTCGACGCGCCCGTGACGAGGGCGCGCTTGCCCTCGAGCGAGCAGAAGGTCACGGCGACTCGGAGAGCAGCTCGGGGAGCCGCTCGAGCGCCTCGATGCTGTTGACCGAGACGGCCTTCACGCTGCGGTCGATCCGCTTGACGAGGCCGCTGAGCACGTTGCCCGGCCCGACCTCGACGAAGGTGCGGACGCCGTCGCGCATGAGCTCCGTCGCCGACTGCGTGAAGCGCACCGGCGCCGTGAGCTGGTCGACGAGGAGCGGTCCCATCCGGTGGGCCGACTCGACGCGGGCGGTCACCGTGGACATGAACGGCGCGGTGGGCTCCTGGAAGCGCACCTTCTCGATCGCGGGCCGCAGCCGGTCGGCGGCGCGCGCGACGAGCGGCGAGTGGAAGGCACCCGAGACCTTGAGCTTGACGGCCCGGCGGGCTCCCTCGCTCTGCGCCTGCTCGATGCACTCGTCGACGGCGAGATGTTCGCCCGAGACGACGATCTGGCCGGGACAGTTGTAGTTCGCCGGCCAGACGCCGAGGATCTTGCGACAGAGGCCCTCCACGACGTCGTCGGCGAGGCCGAGGATGGCGGCCATCGAGCCGGGATTGCGCTCGGCGGCCTCGGCCATCGCCAGGCCGCGCTCGCGCACGAGCGCCATCGCCTCCTCGAGGGTCATCGCCTCGGCCGCAGCCAGCGCGGCGAACTCCCCGACGGAGTGGCCGATGACAAAGTCGGCCTGAATACCGCGCTCGCGCAGGGCGGCGAGCACCGCGAGCGAGGTCGCGACGAGCGCGGGCTGCTGCACCGCGGTGTCCACGAGCTCCTCGGCGTCCGCGTGGAAGCAGAGGCGCTCGAGATCGAGGCCGCTCGCGTCGCTTCCGCGCCGGAAGACCTCCATCGCGGCCGGCACCGCCTCGGCGAAGTCGCGGCCCATGCCTGCCTCGATCGAGCCCTGGCCTGGGAAACAGAAAGCGACCTTGCTCATCCCTCGGTCCAGCGCATCAGGGCGCTCCCCCACGTCAGGCCGGCACCCATTCCCGTCATGAGCACGAGTTTGCCTGGCCGAAGCCTGTCATCGGCCTGGGCATCCGCCAGCGCGAGCGGAATCGAGCCGGAAGAAGTGTTGCCATAACGGTCGACGTTGATCACCACCCGCTCCGACGGGATGCCGAGCTTCTTGGTTGCGTGATCGATGATGCGAACGTTCGCCTGATGCGGGACGTAGACGTCGACGTCCTCTACGCTCACGTCACACCGCTCGAGCACGGCCTCGGCGGACGAGACGAGAACACGGGTCGCGAACTTGAAGACCTCGCGCCCGTTCATCTTCACCAGCCGGTCCGGATCGTCGAACTTGCGGGAGCCGCTACCGGGCAGCCAGAGGTGCTCGCCGCCGCCGCCGTCGGCGCCGAGCTCGAACGCGAGAAAGCCTGCCTCCTCCGAGGGCTCGAGCACGACCGCGCCCGCGCCGTCCCCGAAGAGGACGACCGTGGAGCGGTCGCTCCAGTCGAGGATGCGGGAGAGCACGTCGCCGCCGACCACGAGGGCCCGCCGCGAGAGCCCCGACGCGACCATCCCGTACGCCTGGGCGAGCGCGTACATGAAGCCGGTGCAGCCGGCGGAGAGGTCGTAGGCGGCCGCGTCCGTCGCGCCCAGCTGGTCGGCGAGGAGCGCGGAGGTCGAGGGGAACATCATGTCCGGTGTGACGGTGGCGACGATCAGGAGATCGACGTCCGTCCCGTCGCTGCCGGCCTGCTCCAACGCTTGCCGCACCGCGGGCAGTGAGAGGTCCGAAAGCGCCTGCGAGTCTGCCGCGATCCGGCGCTCGCGGATGCCCGTGCGCTCGACGATCCACTCGTCGGAGGTGTCGACCATCTGCGCGAGCTCGTCGTTCGTGATCACGCGCTCCGGCGCGTAGGCGCCGAGGCCGGTGATCGTGACGCGAACGTCGCTGCGCGCGTCGCCGATCATCCGCCGCCCTCGTTCCCGACGAAGACGGTGAGCATCGCCTCCGCGGCGGTCTCACCGTCAACGCTCGCGCGACCCTGTCCCTTCGCGATCGGTCCGCGCACGCGCTCGAACACACACTCGAGCTCGAGCACGTCGCCCGGCTCGACGACCCGCTTGAAGCGGCACTTGTCGATCCCGGCGAAAAACGGGATCTTGTCCCGATTCGCCTCGTCGGCGAGCACGGCGACCGCGCCGCACTGGGCGATCGCCTCGATCGTCAGCACGCCCGGCATCACGGGCCGATCCGGGAAGTGGCCCTGAAACCACCACCCGTCCTCGGGCACGAGGAAGCGACCGCGCACCTTGCGGCCGGGCTCGAGCTCGAGCACCTCGTCGACGAGCAGGAACGGAGGCCGGTGCGGGATGATCGACTCGATCGTCTCCCGCCCGAAGGGAGCTGCGGGGGGCGTCATGCGACGTCGCGCTGCTCGAGCCGCTCGCGCAGGCGATTCCTGCCGCGATGCGCGTGGCACTTGGCCGTCCCGATCGGCATGCCGGCCGCGGCCGCGATCTCCTCGAACGTGTAGCCGAGCGCGTCCTTGAGGACGATCACCTGCGCCTGCTCGGCCGAGATCCCGGCGAGCGAGTCGCAAAGCTCACGCCGGAGCTCGGTCATCCGTACACCGCGCGTGGGATCGTGCTCGACGCCGGCGCCGAGCTCGTCGGGCAGCGGGTCGTGGAGCCGCGTGCGCTGCCGTTCCGCCACGTCGCGGCACGTGTTGACGACGAGCCGGTGCAGCCAGGTCGAGAATTGCGACTCGCCGCGGAACTGCTTGAGGCGAACGCAGAGCTTCGCCAGCGCCTCTTGCGCCGCGTCGCGCGCATCTTCCGGGTCGCGCAAAAGGTGGCGCGCGAGCCGCTCGACCCGCGGCGCGTGCCGCACGCAGAGCGCCTCGAGCGCCGCGGCGTCGCCGTCCTTGGCGCGGGTCACGAGTACGGGGTCGCCGAGGCCTGCGTAGTCGAGGCTGCGCTCACGCAGCGGCTGCCTGATCCTTCCCACGGCGGGACTAGTCTAAATGCGAGTGTCGGATCTCTCTCCCGGCTCCGTCGAGCCGTTGCTCCAGGGGCGGATGGGGCGCCCGTATCGCTTCGTCGTGGAGTGCGCATCCAGCCAGCGCCTGCTCGATCCGACCGGGCCCGAGGGAGCGACCGTCGCGACCGACCTCCAGACGGAGGGCCGCGGCCGGCTCGGGCGGACCTGGGAGACGCCCCCGGGACGGGCGCTCCTCTTCTCGGTCCTCCTCCACCCATTGCCGCCGATGGCGATCTGGCCCGAGCTATCGCTCGTCACCGGCGACGCCGTCGCGGCGGCGCTTCGGGAGGAGACGAAGGTGGCAGCGGAGCTGAGCCATCCGAATGACGTCCTGATCGAGGGGCGGAAGGTCGCAGGGATCCTGCCGGAGGGGAGCGTGGGCAAGGTCGTGCTCGGGATCGGCGTCAACGTCAACCAGACGCGCGAAGAGCTACCGCCCGAGACACCGAAGCCCGCCACCTCGCTGCGGGTCGAGACGGGTCTGGAGTGGCCGCGCGGGCCGCTCCTCGCCTCGATCCTGCGCGAGCTCGAGCGCCGCTACGACGACTGGCAGCGGCTGCACACGAACCGCTAGAGCCCGGGGCGCTGCTCGCGGAAGTTTTGTGCCGCCTCGATGGCGGCGCCGAGATTCAGGCCCTTGTCCTTTGCCTGCTTGA
>JAICLM010000045.1 GCA_025927435.1 Thermoleophilia bacterium
AGACGTTGGTTCGTGCCGCGGCTTTGGCTGGGGCTGTGGGGCCTTCGGCTGCTGGACACCGTCCACCCGCAGCGCGTGGCCCACCGAGTTGCCCGCGACTGCGACCGCGTTCGCGTTCCCCGCGACGATGAGGTCGTGCCCGACGGTGTTGCCGCCGTCGGGGCAGCCGCCGCCGATCTCGAACGAGCCGGCGGAGGCAAGCCCTCCCTGGACGACGAGGTCGTGCCCGATCGTCGTGCTGCAGATCTGGTTGCGGACACCGGCGGCGCCGGTCAGGCCGTAGATCCGGAGGTCGTGGCCGACCGAGTCGCCGTGGATGCTGATGCCGGCCGGGCTGTGCGCGACGAGGTCGTGCCCGATGGCCACGGCCGGGTCGATCAGCGTGCCGCCGGGAGCGATCGTGAGGTCGTGCGCGATCGTGGTGCCGTCCGTGAGCACGCAGGTCGCGCCACCGGGAACGACGACGTCCCTGCCGGTGCCGCTGAAGGTCCCGTTGCAGCTGGTCGAGCCGGGGGCGAGTGGAGCCGACACGCGTCCCTGAATCTCGGGCTGTGGTTGCGTCTCCGGCTGCGGTTGTGCTTGAGGCGGAGGCTGGGTGCGAGGCGGTTTCTGCGGCGCGGGGCTCGTTACGGGATGGGCCGGAGTCGTCGCCCGAGACGTGCTTGCCGGCGGGACGACGCCGACGTGGGCCGCGCCACCCTGCGGGCTCGCCGCGCTCTGGGGCTTCGCCTTGTGCGCGGGCAGCCCGGGCGCGAGCACGACGGGAGGCGCGGTCATGCTCGGCGCGCCGACGCCGAGTTCGTGTCCGGGCGGAGGTCCGACGAGCAGCCGCGGGATGAGAACCGCACCCGCTACCGCGACCGCGAGCAGGACCCCTGCGAGCAAGCGCTCACCGCTCAACAGCCCCTCGGCCTGGACCCTCCATCGGCGCGAATGATTCACACCGGGCGGTGGGCGGCGGAACGCGTCGCCCCCGTGGTTCTTGCGGCTCATGTTCCTCCCCTCTCCCGCCGACAACTTCCCCAGGGAACTATCGGCAGGAGGGGGGAATCGCTTGAGGTTCGAAGGGGTCCAGCTGAGCAGCTTCAAGCTCAAGCTCGTTGCATATTTCGTGCTGCTCTCGCTCGTCCCGCTCGCGGCGACGTACTGGGGGTTCAGCACCGTCGCAGGCTCGGGCGAGTCGCGCCAGGTCACCCTCCGGCAGGAGGCAGGGCTGCGCGCGGCGCTCGCGCTCTACGCGGAACGCGCCGATCGCGCCCAGGCGGAGGCCGAGCGAGCCGCGCGCTCTCGGCCGCTCCAGCGCGCGCTCGAGCGCGGCGATCGCCGGAAGCTGCGGCAGATCGTCGCCGCCGAGCCGTCGCTCTACGTCGTTGGCGCCGGAGGCCTACGTGCCGGAACCGTTCCACACCGTGCGGCGAGCTTCCCGGTCGACGTCGTGACGGGCACACATCGCCTCGGCCAGGTCGTGGCGACCGTTCCGCTCGACGGACGCCTGGTCGCGCTACTTCGGCACGGGGCGGGCTTCGACTCCGGCGACGTCCTCGTCCTCCTCGAAGGGCGGCGGATCGTGACGGCGTCGCCGTTCGTGACCGGAAACGTTCCCGTTACAGCGGGGCGAAGCGCGACGGTTCGCGTCGGCGGCACGCGCTATCGGACGTTCGTCGCGCCGGGGCTGCCGAGGGTGCCGGGGGCACGGCTCGCGGTGCTGACGCCGAAGGCGCTGATCGACGCGGCCGACGCGCGGACACGCGACCGGCTCCTGGCCGGGCTGCTCGCCTGCCTGGCGCTCGTCGGGGTCGTCGCCTACCTGCAGGGACGGGCGATCGTCCGCAACCTCAGCCGCTTCGCAACGGCCGCCGGTGGAATCGCCCAGGGGAGCCTGGGCGTGCGGGTCCCCGTCCGTGGGCGGGACGAATTCGGGGCGCTCGGCGCTGCGCTCAATGACATGGCCGAACAGCTCGAGGCGCGGCTCGCCGAGCTCGAAGCCGAGCGCAGACGGGTGCGCGACGCGCTGGCGCGCTTCGGCGAGGCGCTCGCGGCGACGCACGACGCCAAGCAGCTGCTGCGAATCGTCGCGGCGACCGCCGCCGAGGCGACCTCGGCGCGCGGCAGCCGGATCGTCTCGGCGGACGGTTCTGTCGTCGTGAGCGGCGATGCGGACGGAGAGGGCGAACGGCTGATCCTGCCGCTCACCGCGGCCGGCGAGCAGTTCGGGACCCTCGAGCTCGTGGGCGACTCGTTCAGCAAGGAGCAGCGGATGAACGCCGCTTCACTCGCGGCGCACGCCGTCGTCGCGCTCGAGAACGCGCGCCTGCACGGCATGGTCGAGCGTCAGGCGCTCGTGGACGGGCTCACCGGGCTCTCGAATCGCCGCGCCGCCTCGGACGCGCTCCACGCGGAGGCGGCGCGCGCCGAGCGCCTCGAGACGCCGCTCTCGGTCGTCCTCGCCGACATCGATGCGTTCAAGGACGTCAACGACGTGCACGGCCATGCCGTCGGGGACGAGGTCCTGCGCGCTTTCGCCGACGTGCTGCGCGAAACGCTCCGCGACTCGGACGTCGCGGGCCGCTGGGGCGGGGAGGAGTTCCTCCTGCTGCTGCCGGGTGCGGACGAGGAGGGCGCTGCCCAGCTCGCCGACCGTGTGCGGGTCGGCCTCGCCTCGCGCAGCATCCCCAGTGTCCCCGACCTCCGTGTGACCGCGAGCTTCGGGGTCGCCGAGTACGCGGGAGAGACCAACACCGAGCAGCTGGTCGCCGCCGCGGACGGCGCTCTCTACCGGGCAAAACGGGCCGGCAAGGATCGGGTCGAGCGGGCAGCGCGAGCGGCTTTCTGACACTCTCCAAACCAGAAACCGCGGCCAAGCTCGTTATCATGCGCGCCGACGACGAGCACGACCCCACGGGAGGACACTGTATGCCGGTAGAGACACCGTCTATTTTCGCGCAGGTCATCAAGGAACATCTCGACCTGAAGGAGCGGAACTCGCGGCTCGGAGGCACGATGCCGATCGAGCACTACACGGAGGACGGGGATCCGTTCGAGAACCATCCGCTGTTCAAGAGCGAGGAGCAGGCGCGAATCGAGGAGACGATGGACGGCGTCGAGCCCGACTTCAGCGATGCGAGCCTCGAAGACGTCGGCGTCTGGCCCGGCGAGGAGCCGCTCGACGAGGTCACGGCCGAGACCCGTGAAGCGACCGTCCCGGCCATCGAGGAGTCCGCGTTCTGGGGCAACGGCGGCGCGCGCGACTTCGACTGGGGCGACTGACCGAGTCCGCGGGGAAGGCCCACGGTTAAGTCGCGCTTCGCGACCCCTTAGCCTCCGGCTTCTCTAGAGCACGCTCGCGACCAGCTTCAGGTCGCTGACAAGCGCTTCCATTTCCCGGTGGCGGGACTCGTTGTCACGCTGGCGCAGGATCGCGCTGGGGTGGATCGTCGCCGTCACGTGCTCGGCCAGGTCGGACTCGATCCACTGGCCGCGCTGCTTCGTGACGCGGAACTGGCGGCCCAGGAGAGACTGGGCCGCAGTCGCTCCCAGGCAGACGAGCACTCCCGGGCGAACCACGGCCAGCTCCGCATCGAGCCAGGGGCGGCAGGCAGCCATTTCGCTCCAGCTCGGCTTCGCGTGGATGCGCTGCTTGCCGCGCGGCTCCCACTTGAAGTGCTTGACCGCGTTCGTCACGTAGACGGCCCGCCGGTCGATGCCGGCCCGGGTCAGCGCCTCGTCGAGGAGGCGGCCTGCCGGGCCGACGAACGGCGCACCCTCGCGGTCCTCTCGATCGCCCGGCTGTTCCCCCACGAACATCGCGACCGAGCTGCGACCGCCGGCGCCGAAGACCGTCTGCGTCGCGTCCTCCCAGAGCGGGCAGGCACGACACCCGGCAGCAGCCTCGCGCAGCTTCGGGAGGCTTGGGCGGGCCGGGACGAGCTCCGCGGCGGAATCCGGCATTTCAGGCGCATTCCCGGAACTTCCGAGGCGAAGCATCGGGATCCGGGTTCCCCCGCAAGAGGGATTCGTGCGGGGAGTCTCGCACCGATGCTTCGTGCGTCCGCTGCGGTCCACTCCGGGAGCACCCAACCGTGTATCTGAACTGCGATCGATCGGGGGATCGGTGGTAGTCCGTCCGAGCCATCTCCGGCTGCTGGACGACGATGCGCCGGGCGGGGATCCCACCCTGGTCGAGTCGTACCGGCGGCTCGCGGACGTCTTCCACGAGGTGCTCGCGGAGCAGAGCCTCGACGCGCTTCTCGTCCGCATCGCCGACACCGTCGGCGACCTGATCCCGTCACTCGACACACTGACGATCTACGAGGCCGACGAGACGAAGCGCGTGCTCAAGCCGGTGCTCGTCCGCGACGTGTACGCGGACGAGATCATGAGCACGACCATCAGCTTCTCGGAGGGCATCACCGGCTGGGCGACGCGGAATCGCGAGGCCGTGCTCTGCAACCAGGCACACCTCGATCCGCGTGTGCGCACCGTGCCCGGCACGCCGATGGAGCCCGAGGCCTTGATCTGTGTCCCCCTCATTGCGCGCGGCCAGATCAAGGGCGCGCTGAACATCTACCGCGAGGGCGACGGCGTCGCTTTCAGCGAGACGGAGTTCGAGATCACGAAGCGCTTCGGCGACGCGGCCGCGCTGGCCCTCGACAACGCCGAGATCCGGGCACGCCTCGAGCATCAGGCCCGCACCGACTCACTGACCGGCCTCTTCAACCACAGCGTCTTCTACGAGCGGTTGCTGCAGTCGCTTCAGGAGTCGAGCCGCACGCACATGCCGCTGGCCGTGCTCATGCTCGACATCGACGACTTCAAGCACGTGAACGACGTCCACGGCCACGCCGTCGGCGACGAGCTGCTTCGCTTCCTGGCCGAGGGTCTCCGTGCGATCGTCCGGCCGGAGGACGTGATCTGCCGGCTCGGCGGCGAGGAGTTCGCGGTGGTGATGGACGGCTGCGGCGGCGAGGACGCCGTGCGCGTGGCGGAGCGGGTGCAGAGTCGGCTGGCCGAGGTCGACTTCCCGGGAATCGGCCGGATGACCGTCTCGGTCGGGCTCGCCCTCGGGCCCGAGCACGCCATGAACCCGCGCGAGCTTGCTGCGTGCGCGGAGGCCGCGATGATGACGGCGAAGGCCCAGGGCAAGAACCAGGTCGTCCTCTATGAAGAGGACGGGGCGCGGCGGCCCGACGCGCCGGGCCTCGCGCGCGACGTCCGCTCGATCGCGCACCTGAAGATGCTTCAGAGCCTGACCGGGAGGCTGAACCGGCTCAACGACGTGCGCGAGATCGGAGACGCGATCGCGGCGGAGCTCCGGTCGCTCGTCGACTACCACAACTGCCGTGTCTTCGTCGTCGACGGCGACGAGCTCATCCCGGTCGCCTTCCTCGGCGATCTCACCTCGGGCATGGACTCCGACTCGCTCGACATCCTCCGCAAGCGCGTCGGGGAGGGAGTCACCGGTCGCTGCGCCGAACGGGGCGAGTCGATCGTCGTCGCCGACGCCGCGAACTGCGAGTTCGGGCAGCTGATCGAGGGCACCGACCCGATCGAGGAGTCACTCCTTGCGGTGCCGCTTCGCTACGGCAGTCGCGTCGTCGGGGTGATCGTCGTCTCCAAGCTCGGGCTGAACCAGTTCGACGAGGACGACGTGCGCTTGCTGGAGGTGCTCGCAGGCCACGCGGCGGTCGCCGTCGAGAACGCGAGGCTCTACGAGTCGGCGCGGCGCGAGGCTGAGAGCGCGACGTCGCTGCTCGAGTTCGGCCGGGAGCTCGCGACGCTCGTCGATCTCGACGACATCGCGGGCCGGGTCACCGAACTCTCGGCGGAGATCCTCGGTAGCCGCAACACATCCTTCTATCTCGAGACGGACGGGGAGCTGACGCTGCAGGGTGAGCACGGGCACTCCCCGGAGATCGCGGCGAAGCTTGCCGCGCGGCCTTTGCCGGTCGCAGCGCTGGACGTCGACCGCGACCCGTACATCGCGGAAGCGAGGGACTACGAGCCCAAGATCGGATGGGTAGCGCCCGTCCCCGGGGGCCGCTACGCGGTCGCACCATTCGAGGTCGACGGCCGGAAGGGCTGCCTGGCGGCCCTCGTCGAGCAGGAGGACTTCGGGGAGCGCGAGCTGGCGCTGCTCGGCGGCCTCGCGCAGCAGGCGAAGCTCGCGATCGCCAACGCCTCGAGCTACGAGGGTCTCGAGCGTACGTTCGTCTCCACCGTCGAAGCGCTCGCCAACGCGCTCGAGGCGAACGACGAGTACACCTCTACCCACGCCCGGTGGATCACCGATCTCTCCCTGCGGGTCGGCCGCGAACTCGGCCTCGACGAGCGCACGTTGAAGTGCCTCGAGCTCGGCGCGCTGCTGCACGACATCGGCAAGATCGGCATCCCGAGCGACGTGCTCTCGAAGCCGGGGCGGCTCACTGCCGCCGAGCGGAAGCTCGTCCAGACGCACCCGGAGCTCGGCGAGCGGATCATCGCCCCGATCGACCGGCTCCAGGTGGTGCGGCCGATCGTCCGCCACTGTCACGAGCGCTGGGACGGCCACGGCTACCCGGACGGCGTCGCCGGAGAGGACATCCCGCTCGAGTCGCGGATCATCTTCGTCTGCGACGCATACCACGCGATGACGACCGACCGGCCGTACCGGCGCCGGCTCAGCCATCGCGAGGCGGTGCGCCGGCTCGCCGAGGGCGCCGGCAGCCAGTTCGATCCGAACGTCGTGGCGGTCGCCCTGCGGGTCCTCGGGCAGCTGCGCGAAGAGAGCTAGCCGGCGACCGCGAGCTCCGGCTCGCCGCCCTCGAGCGTGTGGGCGAGACGGCGGAACGGGCCGTCGACCTCGAGCAGTTCGCGCTCGCTGCCGCGCTGGATGACCTGTCCGTTCTCGACGACGAGGATCTCGTCGGCGCGTCGGACGGTGGACAGCCGGTGGGCGATGATGATCGAGGTGCGGCCCTTGAGGAGCCGGTCGAGCGCCTGCTCGATCAGGACCTCCGTCGGGCGGTCGATGTTCGAGGTCGCCTCGTCGAGGACCAGGATGCGTGGGTCCGCGAGCAGTGCGCGGGCGATCGAGATGAGCTGGCGCTCGCCGGCCGACAGGCCGGCACCGCCCTCGCGTACCTCGTGGTCGAGGCCGCCCGAGAGCCGCGCGGCGACCCGGTCGACGCCGACCGCAGCGGCCGCTGCCTGAACCTCCTCATCCGTCGCGTCCGGCTTCGCGAAGCGGATGTTCGACGCGATCGTCCCGCTGAAGAGGAACGGGTCCTGCAGCACGACGCCGAGCTGGCGCCGGTAGGAGCGGAGTTGGACGTCGCGCAGGTCGTGCCCGTCGGCGCGCACGGCGCCCTGGTCCGGGTCGTAGTGGCGGCCGATCAGCCGCGCGAGCGTCGACTTGCCGTGGCCCGACTCGCCGACCAGCGCGAAGCAGGCTCCGGGCGCGAGGTGGAACGAGATCCCGTGCAGGACCGGGTCCTTGCCGTAGGCGAAGACCACCGAGTCGATCTCGAGATCGCCGTCGAGGCGGGGGAGCGGCTCCGCTCCCGGATGGTCGTGGATCTCCGACTCCTCGTCGAGAATGCTTGCGATCTTCACCATCGCCGCGCCCGCCGACTGCAGCTGGCCGTAGACGTCCGAGAGCTCCTGCAGCGGCTGGAAGACGAGTTGCAGGAGATAGATCGCAGTGATCAGAGTCCCGATCGTGAGCGTTCCGTCCTCGTAGAGGCCCGAGCCGAAATAGACGACCGTCGCCATCGCGAGCACGCCGAGGAACTCGATCGACGGAAAGAAGACCGAGAAGATTCGCTGGACGTACGTCGACTGCGCCCGGTTCGCGTCGTTGAGCTCGTCGAACTCGGCCTGGAAGCGGCGCTCCCGGTTGAACGCCTGCACGACTGCCATCCCCGCCACCGACTCGGCGATCTGCGCCGTGACGGCCGCGATTCGGTTCCGCTGCTCGACGTTCGCCGCGTGGGAGACGCGCTGGAACCACCGCGAGAGGATGAGCGTCGGCGGCAGGACGACGAACGCGATGAGGCCGAGCCGCCAGTCGGCGATGAGGAGCGCAATGACCGCGGCCGGCAGGAGGATGACGTTCGAGACGAGGGTCGGCATCCCCTGGGAGAGGACGTCCGAGACCGCATCGACGTCGCTCGTGAGGCGGGCGATGATCCAGCCCGCCTTCTGCTGCGAGAAGTAGCGGAGCGAGAGGCTGGTGAGATGGTCGAAGAGGTCGCGTCGCAGGCCGATCACCACCGCCTGGCCGATCGTCGCGAGCCCGCGGATGAGTTTCGCCTGCAGGACCCAGCCCGCCGCAGCGACGCCCAGGTAGATGAGGACGATCACCGTGAGGTGGTGTTTTGCGCCCGGAACGCCCTTGCTACCCGGGACGATGCCTTTGTCGATCGCGTTCCGGACGAGCAGCCAGCCGCCGGTCTGGGCGGCTGCGTTACCGGCGCCCACGACCACCATCAGCGCGGCGAACCCCTTGCGTCCCTCCATGTACTTCCAGAGGCGTTTCACGCGGCGATCACCTCGTCGCCGAACAGCGTCGCGAACTCTCCGCCCGCGCGCAGCAGGTCGACCGGTCTGCCCGACTCGATGATCCGCCCGTCGCGCAGGACGACCGCGCGGTCGGCGATCGCCACCGTCGAGAGGCGCTGCGTGGCGACGAGAACGGTTCGGCCCGCGAGCGCGGGGCGCAGGCGGGCGACGAGCCGCCGCTCGGTGAGCGTGTCAACCGCCGAGAGGGGGTCGTCGAGCACGACGATGCGTGCGCGCGTGACGAGGGCTCGGGCGAGCGCGACCCGCTGCCGCTGGCCTCCGGAGAGGTTGATGCCCCGTTCGCCGATCAGGGTGTCGTAGCCGTCGGGAAGGTTCGGCCCGAATGCGTCGACGCCGGCCGCCTCGCACGCCGCGAGCACCTCGTCCCAGTCCGCATCCTCGCGGCCCGCCGTGAGGTTCTCGCGCAGCGGTACCGAGAAGAGCACGGGCCGCTGGGTGACGAGGGCGACGTCTGCACGCAGCTCCGCGATCGGCAGGTCGCGTGTGTCGACGCCTCCGACGAGCACGCGGCCGCCGGTCGGGTCATAGAAGCGCGGGAGAAGATTGAGCAGCGACGTCTTGCCGGCGCCCGTCGACCCGCAGACGGCGACGATCTCGCCCGGCTCGACGACGAGATCCAGGTCGTGCAGGACGTCCACCTCGCCGCCGTAGGCGAAGCTCACGTGCTCGAAGCGGAGGCCGAGCGGCCCGGTTTCCGCAAGGTGGTGCGGGCTCGTAGGCTCGGGCAGCGGCTCGATGCCTTCGAGCCAGCCGAAGCTCCGACCGGCCGAGGCGAGCGCGCGCTGCGCCAGGTCGAGAATCCAGCCGATCGCCTCGAGCGGCCAGACGAGCTGGAGCAGGAGCGTCTCGAAGAGGACGAACTGGCCGATCGTGATCTGCCCGTCGATGACGGCCCGCCCGCCGAAGAAGACGACCGCGGCGATCGACAATGCCGGCAGGTAGTAGAGACCGGGCACGTACGTCGCCTCGACCTTGGCCTGGTCGAGAGCGGCGGAACGCACGCCCTCGGCGCGGTCGCCGAAGCGCTCGCGCACGTCGTTCTCGCGGCCGAAGGCCTGCACCATCTCGATCCCGACGACGGCCTCGTCCGCGGCCTCGGTGACGTCTCCCTTCCGTGCTTGCACCCGGCGCGAGATCGGCGAGACCCGATGCCCGAAGCGGTTCGCGACGAACCCGATCGGCGGCAATGACACCGCCGCGAAGAGCGTCAGCCTCGGATCGACCAGCACGAGGACGATCCCGGCCGCGACGATCATCATCACGCTCTGCATCCCCTGCACGAGCCCCCAGCCGATGAAGTAGCGGATCGGGTACAGGTCGTTCGTCGCCCGTGAGAGCACCTGGCCGGTCGCGTGCCGGTCGTAGAAGGCGCGCGGGTACCGGAGGTACGCCTGGTAGAGGAGCTCTCGCATCCGCGCCTCGATCCGGATGCCGATCCGGGCGGTCGCATAGCGGCGGTTGAAGTTGATGACGAAGCGGAGAAGAGCGAGCCCGCCGATGGCGGCGAGATACGGAGGCAGCTGGTCCTCGTTGTGGGGCACGATCGCGTGGTCGATCGCACGCTGGATGAGGATCGGGATCACGATCGAGATCAGCGTGTAGAGGAACGCGAAGCTGAGCCCGAGCAGACCCAGCTTCCACTGCTCGCGCCAGAGCCCGAGCAGCCTGCGGAACGTCGGCAGCATGCCGAGGTCCGGAGGGTCGACTGAGCTCACATACGTAGACATGCCGAGACGCCCGGCGCACATGTCCCCCTGTGCGCGACGAGCAACCGCCGACGATACCAGCGCCGCAGGTTGCTCTAGCGCTGCTCTTTGAGCTGTGGATCGGCGAGCATGCTGCTCCGTTGGCGCTTGGCTGCCGGCTCGAGATCGGGATCGGTCGACGGCTGCGGCAACGGCGTCGGAGGAGGCGGCTCGCCCTCGGGCTCCGGATCGCCGGCGGGCTCCGGGTCGCTCGGAGCGGATCCACTCAGGCGCGCCCGCTCCTCCTGGAGATGCATGCGCAGTCCGGCGAGCTCCCGCTCGACCTTGCGAATCGCCTGCTCACGCTCGTCGAGCCGCTCTCGCTCGGCCTTGGCGAGGGCGAGCTCCTGCACAGCCTGGCGTTCGCGCTTCTCGGCCTCGGCGATCTTGCGCGCGAGCTCGTCCGAGCGGTCGGGCCCGGGAGCTGCTGCGGGCGCGATCTGTGCGGTCTGGGTGGACGACCGGCGACGGCCTTGCCGGCCCGCGACCTCGAGCCGCAGCTGCTCGAGCTCCCGCTCGCGTGCCGCGACGCGCTGCGCGTGCTCGCGCAGCGTGCGCTTCATCTCCTCGACCTGTGCGAGCGCCTGCTCGTAGCGTCCCCGCATGTCCAGCCCTTCGCTCACACTTGAAGTGTGTCGTTCATTGCGGCTGGTGGCAACCGACTTGTGTCCTGAACCGCACGTATTGACCCGACGGCGTCGCCACGCTGAGGCGGCCGCAGCCCGGCGTTAGCGTGCGTCTGGTCGATGACGAGCTCGAGGAATGGTGAGCGCAAGTCCCCCACGGCGGGCGATTGCGCGGGGCTCCGCGAGCACCTACGGTGCGAAGCCATAGCCGCAGGCCGAGAGGTCGGCGCGTAGGGCGGCCCACAAAGCCGTCCTCCGCCGGCCTCTTCGCGCGCGGCAAGCGAGAGGTACGTCGCGGAGACTTGCCAGAATTCGCGCGTGGCGCCTTACGAGTGGACAGTCCGCGAAGGATCGCTGGATGGACCTGTGGTGATGAGGGAGTACGTCTACGACGTCCCCGACAAGGAACCGGTAGAGGGCCAGGAGCTCTACCTGTCGAACGGTTCCGGGCCCTGGCGTGTCGTGGTCGTCGAGATGGTGCCTGAGGTGCCGCGCTCGCCCTACAACATCCTCATCGTGGAGAGCGTCTTCTAGTTCCAACGACCGAGCGGCGAATGGAGCGTACCGGGATCGAACCGGTGACCTCCGGCTTGCAAAGCCGGCGCTCTCCCAGCTGAGCTAACGCCCCGAGAGAGCTCCAGTGTAGAGACGGATTCCGCGCAGAGCCTAGGCCGCGCGCTCGAGCCGCTCCTCGACCCGTGCCCGGGCGACGATCGACTCGCGGTCGCCGAAGCGCAGACGAGCGCGGACGGCGCGATGCTCGTCCCAGAGGACATCGAGCTTCGCGTCGATC
>JAICLM010000072.1 GCA_025927435.1 Thermoleophilia bacterium
CGCTCCCTATGCGCACGTGTTCGATCACTTCGGGCGAGCGCCGATCCCTCCCGCGAGCGCGCACTGGATCGGGGTTCGTGTCCGGTGGCCGGCCGACAGTCCGTGGCGGTTCGAACATGCCGGGCTGAACGTCGTCCCCTCGCGGCGCGTGCTCGCTCGGCCGGGCGGCTGGTACCGCATCCCGCTCGCGTTCGCCAGGGTGATTGCGAGGGACGCGCGCAGATAGAGCCTCTCCGAGGGCGCGGCTATCCTGGCCCGGCATGTCCGTCACGACGGCGCCGCAGGCCCTCGTCATCGAGGGCGGAAATCCGCTTCACGGCCGTATCCGAGCCTCCGGGAACAAGAACGGCGCTCTGCCGATCCTCGCGGCGTGCCTGCTGGCGGACGAGCCGGTCACGCTCTCGAACGTCCCCCGCATCCGTGACGTCGAGACGATGCTGGAGCTCGTCTCCGGCACCGGCGCGAGCGCCGAGTGGACCGGGCCGAACGAGGTGCGGATCGACTCGGAGGGGCTTTCGTCCCACGAGGTCGACGCAGTGCTCGCGGAACGGATCCGGGCGTCGTTCCTGCTCGCGGGCCCGTTGCTGGCGCGGCTCGGCCGGGCGAGCGTGCCGCCGCCGGGCGGTGACGTGATCGGGCGCCGACGGCTCGATCCACACATCCACGCGCTCGAGCGGCTCGGCACGCGGATCGCGATCGAGAGCCGCTACGAGATGCGGACGGAGGGACTGCGCGGCGCCGAGATCTTCCTCGACGAGGCGAGCGTGATGGCGACGGAGAACGCGGTGATGGCGGCCGTCCTCACGCCCGGCGAGACCACGATCGGAAACGCCGCCTGCGAGCCCCACGTGCAGGATCTGTGCCGCTTCCTCATCTCGCTTGGGGCCCAGATCGAGGGGATCGAGTCGAACGTTCTCCGGATCCACGGCGTCGAGCGGTTGGGGGGAGGGGAGTGGGCGATCGCTCCCGAGCACATCGAGGTGGGTAGCTTCATCGGCCTCGCCGCCGTCACGAACAGCGACCTCACGATCGAAGCCGTCAAGCCGCGCGACATGGTCACGATCCTCACGGCGTTCAGCCGCCTCGGGATCGTGGTCGAGCTCGGAGACGACTGGCTGCGAGTACCGCCGCACCAGGAGCTCGTGATCCAGAACGACCTCGGCGACCAGGTGCCGAAGATCGAGGACGGCCCCTGGCCTGCGTTCCCGGCGGACCTCACCTCGATTGCGGTCGCCGTGGCGACGCAGGCGTGGGGAACGATCCTCGTGTTCGAGAAGATGTTCGAGAACCGACTGTTCTTCGTGGACAAGCTGGTCTCGATGGGCGCGCGGATCATCGTTTGCGACCCGCACCGCGTCGTGGTCAGCGGCCCGTCGCGTCTCTACGGGCAGCGCCTGACGAGCCCGGACATCCGTGCCGGCATGGCGATCCTGATCGCCGCTCTCTGCGCGAGCGGCCGTTCCGTGATCGGCAACGTGGCCGAGATCGACCGTGGCTACGAGCGGATCGACGACCGGCTCCGCGCCCTCGGCGCGCAGATCGAGCGCGTCGAGGCATAACCGGCGCGAGCGGTTACCCTCCGACACATGAGCGAGCAGGCTGCGGCGGGCGTGCGGGTCAACGTCTACGGGCACGGCGACGCGACGGTCGACACGGGGCTGCCCGTGCTCAACCGGCTGCTCGCACGCCTCGCCGAAACCGCGCGCTTCGACCTCGTGCTCGACATCGAGCCCGGCGACACGCAGGCCGAGGTGGAGGCGGCCGCCGGCGCCCTCGGCCACGCTCTCGCGGGCCCGCTGCGAGCGGAGGGCGCGCGCGGCTACGGCTCCGCCGAGATGACGTCGGCGGAGGCGCTCGCGTCGGTCGTCCTGGAGACGCCCGACGAGCCGCTTTTCGTGACCAACGTCGACCTCACCCAGGCCCGGATCGGGGGGCTCGGCACCGACGTCGTACGCCGGTTCCTCGAGGTGCTGGCCGAGAACGCGGGACTCGTCCTCCACGTCCGGCTCCTCAATGGAACCGACAGTGGCCACGTGCTCGAGGCGATCTTCAAGGGTCTCGGCGCGGCGCTGGCTCAGGCATGCGAGCGACGGGAAGCCCGTCCATGAGCGAAAAGCAGGTTGTGAGGACCGAGGCTGCGCCGGCGCCGTTCCAGGGAGCGCCGTACTCGCAGGCGATCGCGGCCGGCGGCTTCGTCTTCGTCTCCGGACAGCTCGGCCTGAAGCCGGGCGACAGCGCGATCTCCGGCGGGATCCAGGAACAGACCGAGCAGGTCTTCGCGAACCTGAAGGCGATCCTCGAGGAGGCGGGAAGCGGGCTCGACCGGCTCGTGAAGACGACCGTCTTCCTCCAGCGGCTCGACGACTTCCAGGCGATGAACGAGATCTACGCGGGGCACGTGGGCGAGCAGCCGCCTGCGCGGGCGACCGTAGAGGTCGCAAAGCTCCCTTCCGGCGCACTGGTCGAGATCGAGGCGATCGCGCTGCTGTAGGGGGGCACTCCGCCGGTCCGGCGACAATGGCCGGGTGCGCCAGGAGATCGAGGAATACGTGCGCTCGCTCGGGCTCGACGCCTATCTCGTCGGCGGCGCGGTGCGCGACGAGCTGCTCGGGCTGGACTCGAAGGACGCCGACTTCCTCGTGCCCGGTCTCGACACCGAGGGCCTGCGCGAGGCGCTCGCGCCGCACGGGCGCGTGGAGGACCTCGTGGTCGCGGATCGGCTCGTCGGCGTGCGGTTCCACCCGCGCGACGGCGGGATCCGGAACCTGACCCCGGCCGGGATCGAGTTCGCGCCTCCGCGCAAGGAGGTTTCCACCGGGCCAGGCAGGCACGACTTCGAGATCGTCGCCGACCCGGAGCTGTCGGTGGAGGACGACATGCGCCGGCGCGACTTCACCGTCAATGCGATGGCGCGCCGGCTCGCGGACGGGGAGCTCGTCGACCCGCTCGACGGCCGAGTAGACCTCGAGGCTCGCCGGTTGCGCACCGTCTCGCCGCAGAGCTTCCGCGAGGATCCGCTGCGGCTGGTCCGCGCTCTCCGTTTCGTCTCGCAGCTCGGCTTCGAGCCGGACGAGGAGCTGCTCGCGCAGATGCGCGAGGAGGCGCCCGCGGTGAAGCTCGTGTCGGGCGAGCGCATCGGCGGCGGTCTCTCCGCAGACGGAATGGGAGAGCTGTCGAAGCTCCTGGTCGGCGCCGAGCCGGCCCGCGCGCTACGGCTGGCGCGCGACACCGGCGTCCTGGTCGAGCTCCTGCCCGAGTTCGGCCCCGCGATCGGCTTCGACCAGGAGAGCCGCTACCACGATCTCACGGTCGACGAGCACACGTTCGCCGTCGTCCAGGCTGCCGCGGAGCTGGGATTCTCGCTGCCCGTGCGGCTCGCGGCGCTCTTCCACGACCTCGGCAAGCCGATCGTGGGGTGGCGCGGGAGCGACGGGCGTCTGCACTACTACGCGCGGCCGGGCTTCGCCGCGCACGGACACGACCAGGTCGGCGCCGACCTCGCCGCCGAAGCGCTGCTGCGTCTGCGGTATCCGAACGCGCTGCGGAGGCACGTCGTGCGGATCGTACGGCGGCACATGTTCCAGCCGGGGAAAGGCGATGCCCGGCGAGCGCGGCGGTTCCTGCGCCGCAACGGGGACGAGCTCGCGTTCGACCTCATCGACCACAAGCACGCCGATCTCCTCGGCAAGCGCGGCAGCGACGGGGAGCCGCCGCCGGTCGACGAGATCGAGCGGCTCGCGAGCTTCCGCGAGGTCGTGCGGCAGGAGCTGTCGAGCCCACACCGTCTGCAGGATCTCGCGGTGGACGGGAATGACCTGCTCGAGCTCGGCGTCCGGCCCGGGCCGCAGCTCGGGCGCATCCTCCACGACCTCCTCGACGCAGTCGTGGACGAGCCCGCCCTCAACACCCGCGACCGGCTGCTCGCGCGCGCGAAGGAGCGGCTGTGATCCGCTGGGAGGCCGCGGGCTACCGGGTCGCGTTTACCACGCGGGTCGGCGGCGTGAGCGAGGGTCCCTTCGCTTCGCTCAACCTCGGCCGCAAGAGCGGGGACGACCCCGAGCACGCCGAAGAGAACCGGCGCATCGCGTGCGCGGCGATCGGTGCTGACGTGGAGCAGCTCGCGCTGAACTTCCAGGTTCACTCGGCGCGCGTGCTGCGAGCGGCGCCGCGGATGCGCGGCGAGCATGCAGATGGCCTGTGGACGGAGGAGCCCGGCCTGCCGATCCTGGCCATGTCCGCCGACTGCCTGCCGATCGTGCTCGCCCGAGCCGGCAGGCCGGGCATTGCAGTTCTCCACGCCGGCTGGCGCGGCTTGCTCGCCGGCATCGTCGCCGCGGGCACGGAAGCGCTCGGCGGCGGTGAGATCGCGGCCGCGGTCGGCCCCGCGATCGGACCGTGCTGCTACGAGGTGGGCGAGGAGGTGGCAAAGCCGTTCCGCGCCCGCTTCGGTGACGACGTCGTGGAGCAGGGCCGCCTCGATCTGTGGACGAGCGCCGAGCGCGCGCTCCATGCCGCCGGGATCGAGCGGGTCGACCGCTTCGACCGCTGCACCGCCTGCGAGCCGAAGTCCTTCTTCTCGCACCGGCGCGACGCCGGCCTCACCGGTCGCCAGGGAGTGATCGCCTATGTCTCCGGCTGAGATCCGCGAGCGTTACGAGCGCATCCGCGAGGAGGTCGGGCCGCAGGTCACGGTCGTTGCGGCGACGAAGTACGTCTCCCTCGAGGACCTGGCCGCGCTCGGCGAGGCCGGGGTCGAGGTGATCGGCGAGAACCGCGCGCAGGACCTGGAGGCAAAGCACGCCCGCTACGGCGACGCCTTTCGCTGGCACTTCATCGGCCACCTCCAGAGCCGTAAGGCGCCGGTCGTGAGCGAGCTGTGCGAGCTCTGCCACTCGCTCGCCTCCGGGTCGGCGGCGAGAAAGCTGACGATCCCCGCGCTCGTCGAGGTGAACCTCTCCGGCGAGGCGACGAAGTCGGGCGTGACTCCGGAGGAGCTGCCCGCAATGCTCGAGGCCTATCCGGACGTGCGGGGGCTGATGACGATGCCGCCCGCGACCGGCGACCCCGAGGGCTCGCGGCCGTACTTCCGCCGTCTTCGCGAGCTCGCCGAGGCGCACGGGCTACGCGAGCTCTCGATGGGGACGAGCCAGGATTACCGGATCGGCGCGGAGGAGGGGGCGACCTACGTCCGGGTCGGCGCAGTCCTGTGGCAGCGCTAACATCGGCTCGGCCATGGCTCTCTCCGACGTCTGGGCCCGTACGCTCGTCTACTTCGGCATCGCCGAGGAAGAGGACTGGGACGAGGACTATCTCACCGAGGACGAGCTCGCCGAGGGGTACGAGCAGAACGTGCGCCGCCTGCCCGCCCGCCGGTCGCGGCACGACTACGACGACGACTGGACCGACCCCGAGCCCGATGGGCAGCGGACGAGCATCCTTCGGCCGCGCAGTGAGCCGCGCCGCGTGCGCAACCTCCAGCCCGTCCAGGGCGCCGGCGCCTCCCGCGTCCACCTGATCCTCCCGCGCAGCTTCAACGACGCGCAGCAGGTTGCCGACCGGTTCAAGAACGGCGTGCCGGTGATCCTCAACCTCCAGTCCGCGGACAGCGAGCTCTCCAAGCGTCTCATCGACTTCGCGAGCGGCCTCACCTACGCGCTCGACGGCGGGATGCAGCGGATCGCCGACAAGGTGTTCCTGCTCACGCCGAGCGACGTCGAGCTCTCCGCCGAGGACCGGGCACGGATGCTCGAGCGGGGCTTCTTCAACCAGGCGTAGGCAACAGGAGTAGCGCCGACCAGCGCGAACCTCGACGAATGGGCGTCTCGGCCAGTTTGACCATGCCGGTGGGCGACGCCGTCTCGAGCGTCACCACGTTCATCTGGGCGTTCACGCTCGTCTACACGCTCACGCTCTTCGCGTACATCCTCACGAGCTGGCTGCGGCTGCCGTATTCGCCCACGCTCAACCGGATCCAGCGCTTTCTCTACGACGTCTGCGAGCCGTACCTGCGGCTGTTCCGGCGCATCCTGCCCTCGTTCGGGGGGCTCGATCTCTCGCCGATGGTCGCGCTGATCGTGCTCTGGATCGTCTCCGGATTCGTGATCCGGCTCATCGACAACTACGCCTGAGGAGAGACGACATGGCACTCACACCCGTCGAGATCAGACATCTGGCGCCGCCGCGCACCAACTTCCGGGGCTACCGCGTGGCGGCCACCGACAAGCTGTTCGAGGAGATCGCCGCGAGCTTCGAGGACGTCTGGCGCGAGCGCGCCGACCTCGCGGACAAGGTCGAGCAGCTCGAAACCGACCTCGTCCGCTTCCGCGAGCTCGAGAGTCTCCTGCGCACGACGCTCGTCTCCGCCGAGTCGGCGTCGGCCCAGACGCGGGACCAGGCACGCCGCGAGGCGGAGCGGATTCTCGGCGACGCGCACGCCGAGGCGCGCCAGATCCAGCGGCGCGCGATCGCCGAGAACGAGCGGCTCGAGCGCGAGTCTCGCCGGCTGCGTCTGCAGTTGCAGGAGGCGCTCTCCGCCTTCGGTGAGCCCGAGGCTGCCGAACGGAACCACGAGCCGGAGTCCACCGCGGAAGCCGGTGAGGAGACCGTCGAGGAGCGCAGCTGGTACGGCACGCCGACCGCAGACGCTGCGTGAGGTAGGCCGACGTAAACTAGGAGGGTGACGGCGGAGACCACTCGCCTGCGCGTGCGCGTCAGCCCGGGAGCGGGCCGGACGGCGCTCGTGGGGCGGCACGGCGACGCCTGGAAGGTCCGCGTCACGGAAGCACCCGAGCGGGGGCGCGCCAACGAAGCCGTCCTCCGCCTCCTCGCCGAGACGCTGGCGCTACCCAGGACCGCGCTGACCCTCGTTTCGGGGCACGGCGGCCGGGAGAAGATCGTCGAGCTCACGGGGATGGGGCCGGCGCTGATCGAGCGGCGCCTCGCCTCGGCGTCAGGGGACGCGCGAGGCAGAAAGGACAGGCGTTGACGAGCATCGACACCGAGCATTTCCGGGCCGCGCTTCTCGAGGAGAAGACGCGGATCGAGCACGCGCTGGCCACGCTGCGTGACGAGCACCCGGGCTCCCTCGACGACGAGGTCGAGGAGGTCGCGGCCACGAGCGACAACCACCTGGCCGAGACCGCCAGCGCCACCCTCGGGCGCGAGATCGACTACACCCTCGGCGACAACGCCGAGCAGGTGCTGTCCGAGATCGAAGCCGCGCTGGGGCGAATCGACGACCGAACGTACGGCATCTGCTTCAACTGCGGCAGCGAGATTCCGCGCGAACGGCTGGAAGTGAATCCCTGGGCTTCTCTCTGCATCGACTGCAAGCGCAAAGCCGAGGCCGGGTGAACGAGCCTGTGCGGCAACTCGAGGTGCGGGTCGGCTCGGCGACGGACGCTTTGACGCCGCTTTCCCGGGCGAGTCGCTCGTTCGCGGCCACGCGCGCGCAGTGGCTGGCGCTCGCGGCGATCGCGGTCGCTGCCATCGTCGCCGACCAGGTGACGAAGCACGTCGTCGCCTCCAACCTCAGGCTGGGTGAGGGCCTGCACGTCGTCGGCCCGTTCACGATCCGGCACGTCGAGAACTCCGGCATCGCCTTCGGTCTCTTCTCCAACGCGACGGCCGCAGTGATCGTCGTCACCGCGATCGCGATCGCGTGGATGCTCGCCTACTTCGCGCGCTCCGGCGCCCGCCACCCGGTGTTGCCCGTCGCCCTGGGGCTGGTGATCGGCGGCAGCGTCTCGAACCTCGCCGACCGGGTGCGCCTCGGGTTCGTCACCGACTTCCTCGACTTTCGCTACTGGCCGGCCTTCAACCTCGCGGACAGCTTCATCGTGATCGGAGTCGGGATCCTGCTGGCCGCGCTCGTGCTCGCCGAGCGAGAGCCGCGGGCGCCCACGCGCTGAGAAGTCGGCTCGTCCCGCCCGAGGCCGTGGGGGAGCGGCTCGACCGTTATCTCGCCCGCCTGCCGGAGGTGGGGTCGCGGGCGGCGGCGGAGCGTCTCCTCGCAAGCGGTGCGGTGCTCGTCGACGGACGGGCGCGCGGGAAGAGCCACAAGCTCACGGGCGGAGAGGAGCTCGAGATCGAGCCGCCTGCGCCCGCCGCCGACGAACCCTCGGTCCCGCTGCCCGAGCTCACCGTGGTCTACTCGGACGAGCACCTGCTCGTGGTGGACAAGCACGCCGGTGTCGTCGTCCATCCGGCTCCCGGTCACGCCGGCGGCACGCTCGCGCAGGCGCTCGCGGCCGCCGGGGCGCAGGGCGGGGAGGATGACCGGCCCGGGATCGTCCACCGGCTGGACCGGGACACGTCGGGTCTGCTCGTCGTCGCGCGCTCGCACGAGACGCATGAGCGGCTGCAGCGGCTCGTCCGGCGCCGCGTGCTGACGCGCGAGTACCTCGCGCTCGTCGTAGGTAGGCCGCGGTCGCGGCGGGGCACGATCGACGCCCCGGTCGGCCGCGACCGGCACGACCGGCTCCGTCACTCGCTCGACACCGACACGCCGCGCGCGGCCGTCACGCACTTCGAGCTCGAGGAGCTGCTGCCGCGGCATGCCTTGCTCCGCGTCCGCCTCGAGACCGGGAGGACGCACCAGATCCGCGTCCATCTCGCTGCGATCGACCTGCCCGTGGCTGGTGACCCGACCTACGGGGTGGCGGGCGATCTCGGCCTCGAGCGCCAGTTTCTCCATGCGGCACGGCTCGCGTTCGAGCACCCGATGACCGGCGCCGCGGTCGACGTCTCCTCACCGCTGCCCGCCGACCTCGCAGCCGCGCTCGCGGCGGCTCGCAGCTAACCTACCCGCGTCCCGTTCCTACTCCCCGGCGGCCCAGCCGCGGCGCGCGTGCCTCTCGTTGCGGGAGGTGCGCCTCGGACTCCCGCCGGCGCAGCACTAAAAACGAATCCGGAAGGAGCTTTCATGGCGGTCTCCACGAGCCCCGGCGCTGTCTCCATGCGCGATCTGCTGGAGGCGGGCGTCCACTTCGGGCACCAGACGCGGCGCTGGAATCCGAAGATGCGCCGCTTCATCTTCGCCGAACGCGGCGGCATCTACATCATCGACCTCACACAGACGACGGAGCGGCTCGACGAGGCGCGGCAGTTCCTGCGCAACGTCGCCGAGCGCGGCGGCACCGTCCTCTTCGTCGGCACGAAGAAGCAGGCGCAGGACGCCGTCGAGAACGAGGCCAGGCGCGTCGACATGCCGTACGTCAACCACCGCTGGCTGGGTGGGCTGCTGACGAACTTCCAGACGATCAACCAGCGCATCAAGCGCCTGCACGACCTCGAGCGCTACGAGGCCGAGGGCCAGCTGGCCCTGCTGCCGACGCGCGAGCGCATGGCGGCGCTGGCCGACCTGGCCAAGCTGCGCGCCAACCTCGGCGGCGTCAAGCACATGCAG
>JAICLM010000180.1 GCA_025927435.1 Thermoleophilia bacterium
GCCGAGCTCGAGAAGGTAGGCGACGGGTTGGAGCTGTCACCGGTCTCCGCCGAGGTCGACCAGGGGACGGAGTGGCTGCAGACGTTGCAGGCGGCGGGCTTCGACGGCGTGATCGCCAAGAAGCTCGGCCTGCCGTACCTGCCCGGCTCACGCGACGGCGTGGTCAAGGTCAAGCCGCACAAGACCGCCGACTGCGTCGTGGCCGGAATCCGCTGGAAGAAGGGTGGCCGCGAGACGATCGCGACACTCCTGCTCGCCCTCTACGGCGAGGACGGGCACCTCGACTACGTCGGCTCTGCCGCTGTCGGCGCGAAGAACCAGGCCGAGATCGCTGCGAAGGTCCTCCCGCTCGTCGACAAGAAAAACGACCGCCGCTTCAGCGAGCCGAACCGGTGGGGAACCGGCGAGCTCGAGGAGACGGCGTTGAAGCCGAAGCTCGTCGTCGAGGTGCGCTTCGACAAGCTCGAGAAGCACCGCTTCCGCCACGGCACGCGCCTGCTCCGCTTCCGGCCGGACAAGGATCCGAAGGACTGCACGTGGCGCGAGGTTCGCCCGCCGCGTCGCCGCGACGACGTCGCGGTCGAGGATCTGCTGCGATGAAGGTTGACGGGATCACACCGATCCTCAACGTGTCCGACCTGGGCGCGAGCCTCGAGTGGTTCGAGGCGCTCGGCTGGCGGACGGACGGGCTTCACGTGGGACGAGCCGCCTACGTTTGCCAGCGTCGTCTGCGGCGGCCCCGAGGGGAGCGGCGAGATCTTCCCTTGCCTCGACAACCAGGGAGCGCGCGGCGTCTGGATGTCGTGGTTCGTGTCGACCCGCGCCGAGCTCGAGGCCGCCCACGCGCGCGCGCGCGAGCTGGGCTACGAGATCTCGCGGGAACCAGCCGACGAGCCGTGGGGCGTGCGGGAGTTCCACCTCCGCCACCCCGACGGGCACATGTTCCGCGTCAGCTGCGGAACCGGCTAGGCCGCGCGGTGGACAATCTCCCCGTCCACCACGGTGAGCACTACGGACAGCTCGGGCAGGTCGTCGGGATCGCACTCGACCGGGTCGTCGGCGAAGACCGTGACGTCGGCGGCGAACCCAGGCAGAATCCGGCCGAGCCGCTCCTCGCCGACGGTCGCCGCAGCGGCCGTCGTGTATCCCTCGAGGGCTGCGAGGCCGTCGATCGCCTCGTCGTCGAACGGCGGCCGGTCGCGCAATCTCGGCGGGCGGCGGAGCCGCGCAGCCGAGAGGCCCAGTCGAGGATCGAAGCGCACGACCGGCCAGTCGGAGCCGAGTGCGACGAGCGCACCCGACTCTCGCAGAGAGCGGATCGGAAAGGCCCGACCCTGCGCGGAACGCTGGGGGCCGAGCCGGCGCGACCAGTTGTCGGAACGGTCGGGCTCACACCAGAGCATGTGCTGCGCCTGCATCGAGGCGACGACTCCCTCGGCGGCGAACCGTGGCCGGTCGTGCGGCTGAAGCGTCTCGATGTGCTCGATCCGGTGCCGTCCGCGGAGCGGCGCCGCGCCCGCCTCCCGGTAGGCGTCCAGGGCCTCACGAACGCCGCGATCGCCGGTCGCGTGGGTCGAGCACTGGAAGCCCGCGCGCGCGAAGGTCGCGACGGCCCGGCGATAGTGCTGCGGATCGGGCCAGAACGGCAGCATCCCCTCGCCCTCCGTGTCGGGCTCGTACAGCCAGCCGGTTCCCGTGTCGATCACGCCGTCGATGAAGAACTTCGCGACACCGGCTCGCCAGCGGCGGCCGCGGGCGTCTCGGTGCGGGACCAGCTCCGCCCAGTCGTCCGGCTGCGACTCGGGGACGATGGTGAACGGGACGACGTAGCGCTGGACGAGATCACCGTTGGCCTCGAGCGCGCGTAGCAGGTCGTGCGTCGCGAGCGTCCCGTCCATGGCGTGACCTCCCGTCAGCCCTGCCGCGGCATGCTCACGTAGAGCCGCGGCATGCAGCTCGTAGCGCTCGGCGTCGGTGAGCTCCGGCATCGCGCGCTCGACCGTCGCCACGGCCGCCCACTCGCGCAGCTCTCCGGTCGGCGCGCCGTCGTGACAGACGATCTCCGCGTTCTCGGAGAACGACCGGGGGCCGGTCACGCTCGCGAGCTCGAGCGCGCGCGGCGTGGCCACCGCGGTGTGGAGATCCATGAACGTCAGGAGCGCCGGCGACCCCTCGACGACGTCCTCGAAGAGTTCCCCGCGGATGCCGCTCTCACGAAAGACGCCGTACTCGGCCCCGAAGCCGAGCACCCACTGGCCCGGAGCGCACCTGCGCCGCTCGGCGGCGACCGCAGCGCGCACTTCTTCGAGTGAGGTGAGATCCCGGAGGTCGGCGCCGCGGGTCTCGAGCGCGCCTTGGAGCGGGTGGATGTGGCTGTCGGTCAGCCCCGGGACGACGACTGCGCTGTGGAGGTCGACGGTTTCCGTCGCTCTACCGAGCTCCCGGATCTCCGCATCGCTTCCGACCGCCACGATGTCGCCTTCGGCGATCGCAAGGGCCGACGCAGTGGGCTGCTCGGCGTCGAGCGTGCGGACACGCGCTCCCACCAGAGCGAGATCGATCTTCACGCGTAGTCGCCTCGGTGAACGGCCTCGATGTTGTTGCCGTCGGGGTCGAACAGGAACGCCGCGTAGTAGAGGCCCGCGGCCTCGTTGCTGTACTGCTCCCGGACGCCCGGGGCGCCGTGGTCGCGATAGCCCGCCGCGAGCCCGGCCTCATGGAATGCGTCCACCTCTTCGCGTGTGCGGGCGACGAAGCCGATGTGGATGGGAGTGCTCGGCTCGCCCGGGCCCATCACGACGAGGTTCGCGTACTGCCCGCCGCGCTCGTCCTCCCAGATCGCCGGGATCTCGAGCGCCGCGAGCACCGTGCGGTAGAACGCCTTGCTCGCCTCCGGGTCGCTCACCGTCAGCTTGACGTGGTCGAAGACGACCCGGTCCCAGTCCCAGCCCGTCACGACGCCGAGCCTAGTCCTTCTTCGCGCGCGACGGCTGAACCCGCTTCGGCTCACCCGGCATCTTCGGGAAGTTCGGCGGGTACGGCGCCTCGCCGGTGCCCTCGGCCTCCTCGCGTTCGACCCACTCGAAGAGCTTGCGCAGGTCGCAGACGGCGTCGTCGATTCCCGCCTGGACGTCGCCGAGCTCCGCGAACCGGGCCGGCATCGTCGCCAGCGTGAAGTCCTCGGTCTCGAGATCGCCGAGCTCGTCCCAGCGGAACGGCGCCGAGACGGTCGCGTCGGGCCGGGCGCGGACCGAATAAGCGGAGGCGATCGTGCGGTCGCGGGCGTTCTGGTTGTAGTCGATGAAGACGCGCTCGCCGCGCTCCTCCTTCCACCACGCCGTCGTCACGAGCTTCGGCGCGCGGCGTTCGACCTCGCGCGCGAAGGCAAGCGCGCACCGGCGCACCTCGCGGAACCCCCACTTCGGCTCGATCCGACAGGCGACGTGGATCCCGCGGTTGCCCGAGGTCTTCGGCCAGCCCACGAAGCCGAGCTCGTCGAGCGTCTCGTGCACGATCGCGGCGACCTCCTTCGCCTCGGCGAAGCCGGTGCCGGGCTGGGGATCGACGTCGATGCGGAGCTCGTCCGGATGCTCGACGTCGCGGCGCCGCGACGGCCACGGATGGAAGTCGATGGTGGCGAGATTCGCGGCCCACGCGACGTGCGCCAGCTCGGTGACGCAGAGCTCGTCTGCGGTGCGGCCGGACGGAAAGGTGACCGTCGCCGTCTCGATCCAGTCGGGCCGGTGCTTCGGCACGCGCTTCTGGTAGATCGCCTCGCCCTCGGCGCCGTCCGGGTGCCGCTTCAGCTGGGTCGGCCGCTCGTACAGCACGCGCACGATGCCCTCGCCGACAGAGAGGTAGTACTGGACGAGGTCGAGCTTCGTCTCGCCGCGCGCGCTGAAGAAGACCTTGTCCGGGTTCGTGACCTTGACAGTGCGCGATCCCACCTCGAGCTCGACGAACGGCGACTGCGACGGGGACATCCCGCCCAGTATCTAGAAGCGAAACGGCCGGATCGTCGATCCGGCCGTCACACCACGGAGAGGGCGGGATTTGAACCCGCGACGCACCTTTCAGCACGTACGCGATTTCCAGTCGCGCTCCTTAGACCGCTCGGACACCTCTCCCGAGGGCGCCCAGCGTATCGAGCTAGCTGGAGATCGGCAGGCGAGGCTCGGACACGACAATTGACAGCAACGTCCGACGCATGGACTAGAACACGCGTCACCCCGGCCGGGCTGTTCAGGCAACCGAATCGAAAGGACAGTCCGTGAAAGCGAGGCTCGTCTTGCTGGCCCTCGTCCTCGGCGCAGTCGTCTCCGCGCTCATAGTCGCCGACGGCATCTGGCCCGGCGTTCGCTGAGCGCGCTGATGCCCGGCGGCGGTGTTCTTTACGCCGCCGCCGGGCGAATTCGCGGGGTCGTTTTTTCTCGGATCTGCCTGTAGTCTGAGTCGGCGATGCCGCGCCGACCTTCCAATCACGTCGACGATCCTGTCGCGGTCGGCCGACGCCTGCGACAGGCCCGCGAGGCGGCCGGATTGACGCAGCGAGACCTTTCATTCGAGGGCTGCACTGCTGCCTATGTGTCGCGGATCGAGGCGGGGGCGCGCGTCCCCTCACTCCAGATTCTCCACCAGTTTGCGAAGCGACTGGGAGTCACCCCCGAGTACCTCGCGACTGGACGGTCCGGCGGCGATGACGTCAGTTCAGAGCTGCTCGA
>JAICLM010000110.1 GCA_025927435.1 Thermoleophilia bacterium
CGAGCCCGACGCGATCGCCGAGGACCATGCGCTGAGCGACGAGAGCTGGAGGCCCTTCAACGCGAAGTGGCTCGCACAGGCGCCGGGCGAGGCCGAGCGCGAGCGCCGGCAGCGTATCTCCAAGCCCGCCGGCCGGACGCTCCTCGACGTCCTCGAGGAGATCGACGAGGGAGAGGGGATTCGCGGTGTCCTGCTCGGCGCAGGTGCGGACGGGGCCGCGCTCGACCGACTCGTCTCGCGGCTCCGGGGCGAGGATTGACACAACTGTGTTAACGTCGGTTGGATGGACGCGCTCCATGTCGGGCACGCGGCGGCTCGGACCGGCTGGTCCGCCCGGATGCTCCGGTATCTCGAGCAGGCCGGGCTCGTCGTTCCTTCGCGCACGCCCGCCGGGTACCGCCTCTACGGCCTGCGCGAGCTGAACCAGCTCCGCTCGCTCGCCGAGTTGCGGCGCCGCTTCGGCCTCGGGATCGGCGACATCGCCTTTGCCGCGCGGCTGCGCCGAGAGCCCGAGCTCCGGGCAGCGGTCGACGGCTGGCTCGCCGAGGTCGAGGACGAGCTGGCGTGGGTGGAGTGGGAGCAACGGAAGCACGAGCGGCTGCTGAGGGCCGCATAACCGAAAGGATTTCATGGCAGCAACGCAGCGCTACGACGTGAAGGATCTCGCCCTCGCCGAAGAGGGCAAGCGGCGGATCGAGTGGGCCGACCGGCAGATGCCGGTGCTCGCGGCGATCCGGGAGCGATTCGAGCGCGAGCAGCCGTTGGCCGGCCATCGCATCTCGGCGTGCCTCCATGTCACGACCGAGACGGCGAACCTGATGCGCACCCTGCAGGCGGGCGGCGCGGACGTGGTTCTCTGCGCCTCGAACCCGCTCTCGACGCAGGACGACGTCGCGGCGGCGCTCGTGTCCGAGTACGACGTTTCCGTCTTCGCGATCAAGGGTGAGGACAACGACACGTACTACGCCCACATCGAGGCGGCCGTCGACCACAAGCCGCACTTCACGATGGACGACGGCGCCGACGTGATCGGCGTCCTCCACTCGGCGCGGCGGGAGCAGCTCGGCGAGATCATCGCGGGGACCGAGGAGACGACGACCGGCGTGATCCGGCTCAAGGCGCTCGAGGCGGAGGGGAAGCTCGGCTTCCCGATCATCGCCGTGAACGAGGCGCTGACGAAGCACATGTTCGACAACCGCTACGGCACCGGCCAGTCGACGATCGACGGGATCATCCGCGCGACCAACGTCCTCATCGCCGGCAAGCGGTTCGTCGTCTGCGGCTACGGCTGGGTCGGGCGCGGCGTCGCGTCGCGCGCCCGCGGCATGGGCGCGCACGTGATCATCACGGAGGTCGATCCGATGAAGGCCCTCGAGGCCACGATGGACGGGTTCGAGGTGCTGCCGCTCGAGCGGGCGGCCGAGATCGGAGACGTCTTCTGTACCGCCACCGGCGACAAGCACGTCATCGCCCGCGGGCACATGGAGCGGATGAAGGACGGCGCGATCCTCGCCAACACCGGTCACTTCAACGTCGAGATCGAGATCCCGGCGCTGCGGGACATGGCGGCCGAGACGAAGCGCGCCCGCGAGTTCGTCGAGGAGTTCACCCTCGCCGACGGACGGCGTCTCTACCTCATCGCGGACGGCCGGCTCGTCAACCTCTCTGCTGCCGAGGGCCATCCGGCGCTCGTGATGGACATGTCCTTCGCGAACCAGGCGCTGGCGCTCGAGTACGCGGCCCGGCACGCGAGCGAACTCGACCGCAAGGTCTATCCGGTGCCGCCGGAGATCGACAACGAGATCGCCCGCCTCAAGCTCGAGACGATGGGCGTCGAGATCGACGAGCTCACGGAGGAACAGGCGCACTACCTCGCCTCCTGGGACGAGGGCACCTGAGCTTTCGGGACAGGTCCGGGTAACTGATACCGAGCCAGGTCCGGGTGGGCCGGTGCGCGGCAGATGCGTGGCGTCGTTTTCCCTGCATCTCGCGCTGGACTCGTCCGATTCGGACGTGGCTTGGTATCTGATACCGAGACATGGCTTCTTCGGCCACAGCTGAGCTCGCGCCCGAGCGGATCGTTCGGCTCGAGGAGGACGGCCCGGCGGTCGTGCTCCTCGATCAGCGGCGGTTGCCGGACGAGGTCGTCGACGTGCGCTGCGCGACCGCGGCGGACGTGGCCGACGCGATCCGGGACATGGTGGTGCGCGGCGCGCCGGCGATCGGGGTCGCCGCGGCGTACGGGCTCGCGCTCGCCGCGCTGCGGGGGGACGATCTCGTCGCCGCCGAGGCGGCCCTCGCGGCGTCCAGGCCGACCGCAGTCAACCTTCCGTGGGCGCTCGCCCGGATGCGGGAGGAGCCGACACCCGAGCGGGCCCGCGCGCTCCACGAGCAGGAGGTCGAGCGTTGCCGGATGATGGCCGCGCACGCTGCGGAGCTCTTCCAGCCCGGCACGCGCGCGTTGACCCACTGCAACGCCGGCGGCCTCGCGACCGGCGGCTACGGCTCCGCGGTCGGCGCCCTCCGCGCTGCGGCCGAGCGCGGTCTCGTCGAGCGCGTCCTCGTCGACGAAACCAGGCCGCTCTTGCAGGGCGCCCGCCTCACGGCCTGGGAGCTGGAGCAGGCCCGCATCCCGCACGCCGTCATCGCCGACTCGGCCGCAGGCTCGCTCATGGCGCGCGGCGAGGTCGATCTCGTCGTCACCGGCGCCGACCGGATCGCCGCAAACGGGGATACCGCGAACAAGATCGGGACATACTCGCTCGCCGTGCTCGCCGCGCATCACAGGATCCCGTTCTACGTAATCGCGCCCACCTCGACGCTCGATCGCGAGACGCCGGACGGCTCCGGGATCCCGATCGAGGAGCGTGATCCCACCGAGCTGACGAGCCGCTTCCCGGCCCGGAATCCCGCCTTCGACGTGACGCCGGCACCGCTGATCGCCGCGATCGTCACCGAGAACGGCGTCCATCACGCGCCGTACCAGGAGTCCCTCGCGTGAAGTGCGTGATCCTCGCAGCGGGGTACGCGACCCGCCTGCGGCCCTTGACCGACGACGTGCCCAAGCACCTGCTGCCGGTCGGCGGACGGCCGATGCTGGACTGGGTGCTCGACCGGGTGCGGCAGGTCGAAGACGTGACCGAGGTGCACCTCGTCACGAACAGCCGTTTCGCACCGGCCTTCGAGCACTGGGCCGAGGCGAACGGGGTGACGGTTTACGACGACGGGACCACCTCCAACGACGATCGGCTCGGCGCCGTGGGAGATCTCCGTCTCGCAATCGAGGGGGCCGGGCTCGAAGGCGACGAGCTCGTCGTGCTCGCGGGCGACAACCTCTTCGACTTCTCGCTGCCCGCCTTCGTGGAGTGGTGGCGCGCGAAACCGCAGCCGGCGAGTGCCGTGCCGCTCCACGACATCGGCGACCTCGAGCTTGCGACGCAGTACGGGATCGCCGACACCGACCCCGACGACCGCATCGTGCGCTTCGTCGAGAAACCGAGTGACCCACCGTCGACGCTCGCGGCGACGCTCATTTACCTCCTGCCGCCCGAGCACGCCGGGCTCGTCTCGACCTACCTCGACGAGGGCATGAGCCCGGACAACGCAGGGAGCTTCCTCGGCTGGCTGGCGGACCGCGAGGCCGTGTACGGCTACCGCTTCGAAGGCACCTGGTACGACATCGGCGACAAAACGCAGCTGCTCGAGGCAGACAACCGGCTGCGGCAGCTCGCGGGCCTGCCGGAGCGCGAGTCGTACAGCCTCGACTGAGGCGCCACCGTTTCGGCACACCCGCCGCCGTAGCGTGGAAGGATGCTCGACCTGCTCCTACCGCAGCGCTGCGTGGTGTGCGGCGGCGGCGGGCGGCAGCTCTGCGTCGGCTGCCGCGAGGAGCTGCCGCGGATCGAGCCGCCGCTCTGCGCACGTTGCGGCGCTCCGACCGCATGGCCGGTGGAACGCTGCCGCGAGTGTGCGGGGCGACGGCTCGGGTTCGCGGGCGCCCGCGCGGCAGTCGGGTACGACGCGGCGGCGCGCCGGCTCGTCCACGCCTGGAAGGAACGCGGCCTCCGCCGCCTCGCGGTCGAGGCCGCGCTGCTCGTCGCCGAGCGGCTCCCGCCACCCGACGTCGATGCGCTTACGTTCGTCCCGGCCGACCGCGGGCGGCGTCTCGAGCGGGGGCACAACCCCGCAGAGCGGCTCGCGCTCGAGCTAGCCGCGCTCTGGGAGCTCCCGTGCCTCCCGCTGCTCGCGCGGACGCGCGGCGGTCGTCAGCGCGGCAGCTCGGCGGCCGAGCGCCGCACCGTCCGGGGCGCCTTCCGCGCGACCGCAACAACGCCGCGCCGGGTCGCCGTGATCGACGACGTCTACACGACCGGCGCGACCGCCGCGGCCGCCGCGAGCGCCCTGCGCGCGGCGGGTGCACGCCGGGTCGAGGCGGTCGCGTTTGCGCGCGCGCTCCGCCGTGGCTAGAACGGATGCGATCAGCCGCCGCCCGAGTAGGGTTAGAGCTACGGGACAGGCAGCGACAGGGGAGGCGCCGATGCAGCTTCACGTCAAGGGCAGGAACCTCGAGGTGAACGACTCCATCCGGAGCTACGTCGAGCGAAAGCTTCAGAAGCTCGACCGCCGCGTCCACGACCTGACCGAGGTCGAGATCGAGCTGGCCGTGGAGAAGAACCCGTCGATCGCCGACTCCCAGGTCGCCGAGGCGACCGTCCATCTCAAGGGCCGCACGCTGCGCGCGCGCGAGACCGCCCGCGACATGAAGGCCGCGATCGACGAGCTCTCCGACAAGCTCGTCCGCCAGGTCAGGGACCTCCACGACAAGCGCGTCGACGGCCGCAGGCACGTCGACCAGCCGGCGAGCGAGGACCCGGTCGAGGCCGAGATCACCGAGAGCTAGTCGCGCTCTTCAGGCGTCGCCACGAGACGCTGAACGAGCAGCTCATGCGGGAGGCGTTCGCGAGATCCGCGTCGACGGCACGCAGCGACCTCTGGGAGGTCGAGGCGACCGCCTTGTAGGCCGCTACCCTTGACCCGTGGAGATCGGCAACCTCGAGAAGGTTCTCCGCGTCGGCGAGGGGCGCCGCCTCAGGCGGCTCCAGGAGCAGGCCGCGTACATCACCTCGCTCGAGCCCGACTTCGAGCAGCTGTCCGCCGCCGACCTTCAGGGCAGGACGGCGGAGTTCCGGCAGCGGTTCGACAACGGCGAGACGCTCGACGACCTCGTTTTCGAGGCGTTCGCCGCGGTCCGCGAGGCCCGCAGGCGCGCATCGGACCAGCGCATGTTCGACGTGCAGCTGATGGGTGGGATCGTCCTGCACGAGGGCGACATCGCCGAGATGAAGACCGGCGAGGGCAAGACCTTCGTCGCGAGCCTGGCGCTCTATCTCAACGCCCTCGCCGGCCGTGGCGCGCACCTCGTGACGGTCAACGACTACCTCGCCCAGCGCGACGCCGAATGGAACCGGCCCGTCTTCGACTCGCTCGGGATGAACGTCTCCTACATCGAGACGATGATGCCGTTCGACCAGCGGAAGGCCGCCTACGACGCCGACGTCACCTACGGGACGAACTCCGAGTTCGGCTTCGACTACCTGCGCGACAACATGGCGGTCTCGCTCGAGGGCGTCGTCCAGCGCGGCCACCCGTTCGCGATCGTGGACGAGGTCGACTCGATCCTCATCGACGAGGCCCGGACGCCGCTCATCATCTCCGGCGAGCCCGAGACGGCCGCGCAGATCTACAACGACTTCGCGCGGGTCGCGAGACAGCTCATCCCGTTCCGCTCCTCGCCCGGCGACCCGAAGGGAGCGGCCCAGGACGCCGGCGCCGACTTCGAGTTCGACGAGAAGTTCAAGACGGTCGGCGTGACGCCCCAGGGCGTGGAGAAGGTCGAGCGCGCCCTCCGGATCGACAACCTCTACGCCCCGGAGAACACGCAGCTCGTCAACCACCTCTACCAGGCGCTCAAGGCGGAGGCGCTGTACCACGTCGACGTCGACTACGTGATCCAGGACGGCGAGGTGAAGATCGTCGACGAGTTCACCGGCCGGATCATGGAAGGGCGCCGCTGGAGCGAGGGCCTCCACCAGGCGGTCGAGGCGAAGGAGGGCGTGAACATCCAGGAGGAGCACCAGACGCTCGCCACGATCACACTCCAGAACTACTTCCGCCTCTACGAGAAGCTCGCCGGCATGACCGGTACGGCGAAGACCGAGGAAAAGGAGTTCGTCGAGATCTACGGCCTCGACGTCGTGGAGATCCCGACCAACGTCTCCGTCGCCCGCGCCGACGAGACCGATCTCGTCTTCAAGACGAAGGAGGGGAAGTTCGCCGCCGTCGTGCGCGACATCGAGGAGCGGGCCCACGACGGCCAGCCCGTCCTGGTGGGCACGATCGCCGTCGAGACGTCCGAGTACCTCTCCCAGCTCCTGACGCGCAAGGGGATCAAGCACAACGTCCTGAACGCGAAGGAGCATGCGCGCGAGGCCGAGATCATCAAGGACGCCGGCCAGCGCAGCGCAGTCACGATCGCCACCAACATGGCCGGCCGCGGCGTCGACATCCAGCTCGGCGAGGGTGTGCGCGAGCTCGGCGGCCTGTACGTCCTCGGCACCGAGCGCCACGAGTCGCGCCGGATCGACAACCAGCTCCGCGGCCGCTCGGGTCGCCAGGGCGATCCCGGCGAGACGCGCTTCTACCTCTCCGGCGAGGACGACCTCGTCCGCCTCTTCGCCGGCGACCGGATCAAGGGCGTCATGGACCGCTTCAAGATCCCGGAGGATCAGCCCATGGAGGCGAAGATCCTCTCCCGGCAGATCGAGGGCGCGCAGAAGAAGGTCGAGGAGCAGAACTTCGTCATGC
>JAICLM010000120.1 GCA_025927435.1 Thermoleophilia bacterium
AGCACCCGGCCGCCGAAGACACGCCGCTCGAGCGCCCACGCCGACGGTCCGTCGCGCAGCTCCAGACCGCGGACGAGGATCTGGTCGATGCTGCCGGCGAGCGGCGCCGAGAACCCGTCCGCCGTGGGCGAGACGAGGTTCGCGTCGCCGGCGATAACCGCGCGCTCCTGTGCGAGCGCGACGACGCGGTCGAACTGCTCGCGGTCGCCGTCGATGTGGAAGTTGACGACCGTCACGCCGTCGAGGTCGACGGCATGGGCGATGCGCCGCAGCTTTGTCTCGCCCACCACGTGCTCGCCGAGGTCGCGCGCCGGGCCGCGCGTGAGGATCGCGTCCCCTTCTCCGGTGAAGGCGGACCGGAACAGCCCGTGGTGGAGCGCGGTGACCGCCCGCGCGCCGACCGGGAGCAGGGGGCGCCGCGCAACTGCGGTGAACGCGTGCATCCCGCTCCAGCTCTCCAGATGACGCAACGCCCATACCGGCAGCTCCTGCAGGCAGACGACGTCCGGAGCGTCGCGGGTCACGAGCTCGATCATCTGGTGGAGGAGGGCCCGTCGTCCGGGCGGAGACGTTCTCCCGTGGAAGAGGTTCCAAGTCCGCACGAGCATGGCCACGGCGTAGCGTACGAGGCCGTGCGCGTCCTGCTCGCCGATCCACCGGCCTTCACCCCGCCGTACGACCACGAGCTCGCCGCGGCGCTGGCGCGGGCGGGCGCCGAGGTCGAGCTCGTCACGTCTCGCTTTCGCTTCGGTGCCGCGCCGGAGCCCGACGGATACCGACGCCGGGAGCTCTTCTATCCCGTCTCGTCGCGCGTCTTCGGCCGCTCGGCGCTGCGCCTGCCGCTGAAGGTCGCGGAGCATCCGTTTGGGCTCGTCTCGCTCCGCCGCCTGCAGGCGGACGTCCTCCACATGCAGTGGCTACCTGCGCCCGAGCTCGATGCGTTCCTGTTCCGCCCGCACTTGCCCTCGGTCCTCACCGCGCACGACCTGCTGCCGCGCCGCACCGCGCACCGCACCGACCTGTGGCGCCGCCTCTTCGGACGCTTCGACCGGATCGTGGTTCACAGCGAGAGCGGCCGGGAGACGCTCGCAGCCATCGGCGTCGAGCCGGAGCGGCTCCGGGTCATCCCGCATCCGGTCTTTCCGAGCGCACCCGAGCGGCGGGACGACGGCCGCACCGTGCTCGCCTTCGGGATGATCCGCCCGTACAAGGGCCTCGGCGATGCGATCGAGGCGGTGCGTCGGGCCGGGGACGCGCGGCTGCTGGTGGCGGGCGACCCGCTCGAGCCGGTGGAGCCGTATCGCGCCGCTGCGAACGGGCTCGAGGTCGAGTGGCGGCTCGGCTATCTCCCCCAGCCCGAGATCGACAGGGCCTTCGCCGACGCGACTATCGCCGTCTTCCCGTACCGGCCCGAGCTCGACCAGAGCGGCGCCCTGCTGCGGGCGCTCGGCGCCGGAGTCCCGGCCGTCGCCTACGACGTCGGCGGCATCGCCGAGCCGGTGCGCCGCTTCGGCGCCGGCCGCGTCGTTTCCGCCGGCAACGTGGCGGGTCTCGCGGAGGCCGTCCACGAGCTGCTCGCCGACCCGCAGGCGCTCGAGCGTGCGCGCGAGGGGGCGCGGCAGGCCCGCAAGGAGCTGACCTGGGACGCTGCGGCCCGGCAGCATCTCGCCCTCTACGAGGAGATCGCATGAGGCTTCGCCGCGACCCCTTCCGCGACGTGATCTCCCGTCAGCTCGACCTCTTCGTCGAGGACGGGGCCGATCTGCTCGAGGAGTGCCGCGAGAAGTTCCGCGCCTACAACTCCGCAGACCGCGAGGATCGCGAGGAGGCGTACGGCGACTTCAGCGACGCGGTCGAGACCGCCACCGAGGCGCTCGCGGAAATGCGCGACCGCTTCGCGCGCACGCTCGACGGGGACGCCGCCGAGGCGTACGAGGACTCCTTCAACCGCGCCGTCCGTAAGCGCTGGCCCGAGCTCGGCCTGGAGATCGAGAACCGGTGACGGCGCGCATCGAGGACTACGCGCTGCTCGGCGATCTGCAGACGGCGGCCCTCGTCGACCGCGACGGCTCCGTGGACTGGCTCTGCTTCCCCCGCTTCGACTCCGGCGCCTGCTTCGCCGCGCTCCTCGGCGACCCGGACTGCGGCCGCTGGCTGCTCGCTCCGTCGACGCCGGCGGCGAGCACCCGCCGCTACCTCCACGACACGCTCGTCCTCGAGACGACCTGGACGACCGAGGACGGTTCGATCGCCCGTGTCCTCGACTTCATGCCGCCGCGGGGGAAGGCTCCCGACATCGTCCGCATCGTCGAGGGGGTGAAGGGCTACGTCGACTTCCGCTCGGAGCTGACGATTCGCTTCGACTACGGACGCATCGTCCCGTGGGTGCGCAAGCGCACGCACGAGGAGGACACGCGCGTCGCGATCGGCGGCCCGGACGCGCTCTGCTTCCGCACGCACGCCCCGACGCGCGGCGAGGACCTGCGCACGATCTCGGAATGCTCGGTCGACGAGGGCGAGCGCGTCCCGTTCGTCCTCACCTGGTTCCCTTCGCACCTGGACGTCCCCGCGCCGATCGATCCCGAGCAGGCGCTCGCCGACACCGAGGCGTTCTGGCGGGAGTGGAGCGAGGCGTGCCCGCTCGACCTGCCGCCGGACTGGGCGCCGCTCGTCCGGCGGTCGCTGATCGTGCTCAAGGCACTCACCTACGACCCGACCGGCGGGATCGTGGCCGCGCCCACGACCTCGCTCCCGGAATGGATCGGCTCGGTGCGCAACTGGGACTACCGCTACTGCTGGCTGCGCGACGCGACGCTGACGCTGCTGGCCCTGCTCCACTGCAACCACGCCGGGGAGGCGGGAGAGTGGCGGCGCTGGCTGATCCGGGCGATCGCGGGCGACCCGGCGGACGTGCAGATCATGTACGGCGTGGCGGGCGAGCGACGCCTGAGCGAGTTCGAGCTCCCGTGGCTCGAGGGGTACGAGAGCTCGCAGCCGGTGCGGGTCGGGAACGCCGCGAGCGAGCAGCTACAGCTCGACGTCTACGGCGAGGTGCTCGACTGCTTCTACCAGGCGCGCCGGCACGGCCTCCCGTTCGACCCGAACGCGTGGCAGCTGCAGCTCGGCCTGCTCGACCATCTGGCGAACGCTTGGCGGGAGCCGGACGACGGCATCTGGGAGATTCGCGGCGAGCGGCGCCACTTCGTCCACTCCAAGGCGATGGCCTGGGTGGCGTTCGACCGCGCGGTGCGTTCGTTCGAAGAGTACGACCTCACTGGACCGGTGGATCGCTGGCGGGCGCTGCGCCACGAGATCCACCGCGACGTCTGCGAACGCGGCTTCGACCCCGACCTCGGCTCGTTCACGCAGTCATACGGCTCGAAAGAGCTCGACGCGAGCTTGCTGCTCTTGCCGCTGGTCGGTTTCCTGCCCGCGACCGATCCGCGCATCCGCGGCACGATCGAGGCGGTAGAGCGGGAGCTCCTGCACGAGGGCTTCGTGCTCCGCTACCGCACGCACGAGGAGGCTGCCGACGGGCTGCCTCCGGGCGAGGGTGTCTTCCTGCCGTGCTCGTTCTGGCTCTGCGATTGCTACGAGCTGCTGGGAAGGCATGAGGAGGCGCACGAGCTGTTCGGCCGGCTCGTCGACCTCGGGAACGACCTCGATCTCTTCTCCGAGGAGTACGACCCGCGGGCGCAACGGCTGCTCGGGAACTTCCCCCAGGCGTTCACCCACCTCGCCTTCGTGAACACGGCGTTCAACCTCGCGCCGCACCTGCCGTCGCCGATGCATCGCCGGCACGCGACCCGGCACTAGCGTTCGCCTGCGCGTCCTCGACTGCGCCGGCGGCGTTGACGAGCGCCAGGTGGCTCAGTCCCTGCGGAAAGTTCCCCAGCAGCTCGCCGCTCGATGGGTCGATCTCCTCCGAGAAGAGCCCCAGGTCGTTTGCGTAGGGGAGGATCTGCTCCATCGTCTCGCACGCTTCGTCGACACACCCGAGCCGCGCGAGAGCCTCGACGACCCAGAACGAGCACGCGACGAACGCGCCCTCCTGGCCCACATGCTCACTCGTGCGGTAGAGGAGTCCCGGCGCGGCCGCGAGCCGCTCCCGGATCGTGTCGACGGTGCGGTGGAGCCGCTCGCATTCGGGGTAGCCCTGCCGGCAGGCTCGCAGCACGCCGGCGTCGAGCGACTCCTCCCCCGCCCAGCCGCGGTACGCGCCGAGCTCCTCCGACCAGCAGCGCTCTTCGATCCAGCGGTGGATGCGGGCGAGCTGCTCGCGCCACTGCGCCACGTGCCGGTCGGGCAGGTGTCCGGCTTCGGTGAGGCGGAGCGCCCGCTCGAACGCCGTCCAGACCGCGATCTTCGAACTCGTGTAGTGGCGGTGCTCGTCGAGCTCCCACATTCCCGAGTCGTCGTCCGCCCAGAGCACGGCGACGCGGTCGACGCAGTCGGTCAGCATCTCGGCCGTCTCGTCGTCCAGCACGTTGCCCTCGGAGACGTACAGAGCGGCGGTCTCGAGCAGGTCGCCCCACGAGCCGAGCTGGAGCTGGGTCGAGGCCGCGTTGCCGTACCGAACCGGGGTCGAGTCGCGGTAGCCGCGGAGATGGTCGAGCGTCTCCCTGCGCGTCGGCACGGTGCCGTCGAGGTCGTAGAACGGCCGGAGGTCGGGAGCGGTCTGGCGCACGGCGCGCAGGAGGCAGCCGAACGACTCCTGCACCTGCTCGGGGATCCCCAGCCGCATGAGCGCGTCGAGCGTGAACGCGGAGTCGCGCACCCAGGAATAGCGGTAGTCGTAATTCTTGTCCCCGCCGAGTACCTCGGGCAGCGACGTCGTCGGCGCGGCCGCGATGCTGCCGTTCGGGGCGTAGACGAGAAGCTTGAGCGCGAGCGCGCTGCGGGCGACCTCGTCCTCCCAGGGCCCGTCGTAGTCCCAGAAGCCGAGCCAGCGCTCCCAGACGCGGCACGTGGCGTCGAGCCTCGCCTCGACGTGGTCCCGGCTCGGAACGTGCAGCGGTTGCTCGTGCGCGGCGACGAGCGCGAGCATCGCTCTCTCGCCCGCCGCAATCTCGAACGAGCCGGAGAGGGCGTCCTCTTCCGCCTCGACCGCCCCGGCGTCCCAGGACATGACGGTGAGCTGCAGGTCCGCGCCCGACGCGACCACGACCTCGCCGCGGCGGCTGATCCGGGCCGACTCACGCCCCCAGTCGAAGCGCGGCTCGACGCGCCATTCCAGCCGCACCGATCCCTCGAGCCCCTCGATGCGCCGCGCGTGCTCGACCCAGGGGAGCAGGCCGCCGTCCTGCAGTGTCAGCGCCTCGGTGACGCGCGCGGTGCCGTCGCCGGAGCGGTACGTGGTCTCGAGGACGTTCGTCCGGCCCACGTAGCGGCGCGCCGCCTCGTATTCACCAGCCGGCGCGAGGGTGAAGCGGCCGCCGCGGTCGGGATCGAGGATCGCGGCGAACGTGGTCGGCGCGTGGAGGCTCGGCAGCGACATGAAGTCGACCGAGCCGTCCTCGGCCACGAGCGCGACCGTCCGGCCGTCGCCGATCGCGGCATAGGAGCCGATCGGAGCGAAGCCGTCGTTTCGTTTCACATCCGGTAAACGCGTGGGCCCGACCTGCGGTCGCGGCCCGATTCAGCCCCTCCCACCCGCGCTGACGGTCAGGCTCACCTTGCCGTTGTGCCTGAGGTGGCTTCCGGCCCGCGGGCGCTCGAAGATCACATGGCCCGTCCTCACCTTGCGCGAGAAGGCGTGCCTGATCCTCCCCGCCGAGCAGAAGTGCGCCTTGAGGGTGCGCTTCGCGGCGGAGAGGGTCTTCCCCGTCACGTTCGGGACGACGCAGTTCCTGAGCGTGAACTTCGCCGTGGCCGAGAGGGGACCGGTGACGCTGAGCTTGCACCTGGAGCGGCCGTGGCACGCGCCCGACCACCCGGCGAAGGCGGAACCCCTGGCCGCTTTCACCTTCAGGGTCACCGACCTGCCGAACGCGAACCCGTGCGAGCACTTCTTCGGGCAGCTGATTCCCTTCGGGGAGCTCGTGAGCTTGCCGGAGCCGTTCCCCGTCTCGTGCACCTTGACGAGCTGCGCGGGCGGCTTGGTGTACGTGAACGAGCCGGTGGCCGCCGGGGCGCCGGTCGCGTCGCTCTCGACGGTCGTCAGCATGACCGGCACCGTGCCGATGATGTTCAACGGGGCGGTCACGCTGACCGTGTCCGTCGAGCCGCAGTCGAGCAGCGCCTCGGCGTTCGTGGCATCCATCGCGGTCACGTTGCCGAACGTGACCTTGGTCACGCAGCCGAGGTTCTGGCCGGTGATCGTGACCTGAGTCCCGCCCGTGGCCGGCCCCGAGGCGGGCGTGATCGAGTCGATCTTCGGATCGCCAGGCGGGTAGAGGATGAAGATGTCGGAGAGATCGTCGTCGGCCGAGGTGGCCGCCGAGCAGTCGGTGACGGTGCACACCTGCGTGTCGACGACGGCGGGGTTCTGCGAGACCGTGGTCGTGTTCAGCTTCGTGTCGCTCGCC
>JAICLM010000298.1 GCA_025927435.1 Thermoleophilia bacterium
CCGCGCCGCCCGCACCGCCGAGGCGGCGGTGCTCTACCACGCGAATCAGCTCGACGCCGTCGCGGCGACCCGCCCAGTGCCCGATTGACCGGCGTCGTTCTCGCGCTCGCCGCGAGCCTCTCCTGGGGAGTCGCCGACTTCTGCGGCGGACTCGGGAGCCGGCGCGTGCGGCTCCTCTGGGCACTCCTCGTGTCGCAGCTCACGGGGCTTCTCCTGCTCGCCGTCGTTGCGCTCGCCACCCGGCCCCGCGCCCCCGCGGGCGCGGAGCTCACCTGGGGCGTGTTCGCCGGCGTCATGGGCGCGGTGGGGCTCGGAGCGTTCTACCGCGCACTCGCGATCGGCTCGATGGGCATCGTCGGGCCCATCTCGACGACCGGCGTGATCGTGCCAGTCGCGTACGGGCTCGCACGCGGCGAGCACCCGTCCGCCTTGCAGGGAGTCGGCATCGTGGTCGCCGTGGGCGGTGTCGTGGCCGCGTCGCTGGAGCCGCTACCGGAGGGAGCCGGCCGCAAGCTCGCGACCGGGGCCGGCCTCGCGCTGGTAGCAGCCCTCGGCTTCGGCTGGACTCTGATCGGCCTCAACCGCGTCTCGCAGGCGGGCGTCGTCTGGGGAACGCTGACCCTGCGGCTGACGGTCGTCCCGATCGTGTGCCTCGCGGCTCTGGCCGTCCGGCCCTCCACGGCCGGGCTGCGTCCGGCGCTCCCGATCCTCCTCGCAGCCGGGCTCTTCGACACAGGAGCCAACATGCTCTACGGCGGCTCGGCCACACGCGGGCTGCTCAGCGTCGTGTCGGTGCTCGCCTCGCTGTACCCGGTGGTCCTCGTCGTCCTCGCGCGCGTCGTCCTCTCGGAACGAATCTCGCGCCCTCAGCTCACCGGCGTCGCGGTGACGCTCGCCGGCGTCGCGCTCATATCGGCAGGCTAGAGAGCCTCTCCTCGATGACGGCGCGCAGCTCGCGCACCTCCTCGAGGCAGAGGCCGACCGGGTCGGGCAAGTTCCACTCCGCGGTGTCGACCACGAGGTCGTCCGGCTCGGGCGCGCCGACTCGCGGCGGCAACGGGACGTCGAGCTCCTCGATCGCCTCGATCACCGCCTCCTCGGGAGGCGGCCCGGCGAACGCGCCGCGCCGGAGCGCAGCCGCGAGCGCGCCGTGAGAGCCTACGAAGACGACCCGCGTCATCCTCCGAGCGTATGCCGCAGCTCGCGCACTGCGTCGGGCACGAGCCGGTAGTACGCCCAGGTACCGCGACGGGACGACTCGACGAGCCCGGCGTCGCGCAGCACCTTGAGGTGATGGGAGATCGTGGGCTGCGAGAGCTCGAACGCCGCGGTGAGGTCGCACACGCAGCACTCATCGGTCGAGGCGAGCCGGTTCACGATGGCGACACGGGTCGGGTCGGAGAGGGCGCGAAACCGGCTCGCAAGGCTCTCGCTCGCGGCCGGGTCGAGGGGCTCGGTCTCGGAACCGCAACAGAGGACGGGCAACGTCTTCATCGATCTAGTTCAATATATAGTATCGATGCCCATCCATGAAAGGAGGAGCCATGAAGCGGAGCGAGTGTTGCGAGGGCTGCTGCGGCGGCACCGGCTGCTGCTGACGGCACATGCCGGCGGGGCGTACGACCCGCCGGCGCCTCAGACGTTGAAGCGGACGTTGAGGACGTCGCCGTCCTCGACGACGTA
>JAICLM010000187.1 GCA_025927435.1 Thermoleophilia bacterium
CCCGCGCGAGCTGCCTCCGCGAGGACCCACGCCGCCGCCGAGCCCGCAAGTGCTGCGGCGGGCCCGGCGGCGAGCGTCTCCCCCAGTGCACGAACCGGCAAGGGCACCCTCAGAGGCGGCGCATGCGGGTTCGCACTTCATCGAGGATCCGAGGAGTCGGACGGATCCCGGATTCCGCGAGAGCCGATTCGAGATCGGCGACGAGCAGACGGCGGAGCTCCGCGTCCTCCTTTGCCCTCACGAGGAGGTCGTCGAGGCTCTGCCTGACCCGCGGCAGCTCCTGCGCGGCGGCAACCAGACCCATGGGGGCCGGCGGCAGCGCCGCAAGAAGCTGTGCGAGTTGCTCATGGTCGTAGGTCGTCACTCGAATCACCTGCCTACAGGACGCGTGAGGGGTGCGGAATCTTCCAGCGCCGACTTCAACTTGTCGAGACACCGGGAGATCCGGCTTGCGATCGTCCCCGGCGGCAGGTCGAGCGCCTCGCCGATCGTCCGGTAGCTCTCGTCCCGCGCGAAGAACCGGTCGAGCATCTCGCTGCACATCTCTCCGATCCCCGAGAGTGCCTCACGGACGGCGAGCGCCTGGTCGAGGGTCTCGAGCTGGTCGTCGAAGCCGTCCGGCTCGACGTCCTCCACCGGCAGCTCCCGGTCGCCCGTGCGCAGGCGGTCCAGGCAGACACGACGCGTGAGCTGTGCGATCCACGGGCGGAGCGCATCCGGGTCGCGCAGCCGGTCGAGCTGGACGTAGACCTTCGCGAAAACGTCCTGAAACGCGTCCTCGGCGTCGGCCGCGGAGAGCCGGAAGCCCTGGGCGCAGATCGCGTAGACGTAGCGCGAGAAGCGCTCCACGAGGACGTTCCACGCCTCCTCGTCGCCGCCGCGGCATGCGGTGACGAGCTGTGCGTCGCCGATCGACGTTGAGTCCCTCCTATCCATGTCTCTGCCGAGCGATCGTATCGCGGTCGCGCGGGCGGGTCTCGTTTGCGCCGCTGTCCGGCGATTGGTTATCTTCGCCGCGTCAGTGGTTCGCTGCGGCTGCGGCAACCGAAACATCCGGGGAACAAGGGAGAGAAGATGGGCTATCGGCATCGCGCCTTGGCGCTGCTTGCTGTTGGGATCGCCGCGCTCGCGGTCGCGGGCTCGGCGTTTGCCTTCGACTGTATTCGCGTCTCGTCGTCGTACCAGGGGCTCGTGCAGTCGACGTCGCACAGCGGACATTGGCTGCTGTTCGACATGACGAACGTCGGGATCGTGCAGGCCGACCTGCAGCAGGTCGCGCCCACGATCACGCCTGAGCAGGCTGCGTGTGTGAGCGCCGCCTATCAGCAGACGAACCTGCCGCTCTACTTCGCGCTTGGCTTCGGGGTCGCGGGCGGCTTCACGAACGGCCCCGGCGTGCTCGCCGCGAACAATCCGAACACGCAGGGCCAGCTGGGCGACCTGAAGGGCATTGACCATCTCGAGGTGAGCCCGATCGGCAATGCGATCATCGGCGAGTTGATCGGCTGCGGCGCGACCGTCGAGCTCGAGTAACTCATCGTTACCGCAGAGCACGATGGAGGGGTGCCCTGCGCGGGCGCCCCTCCATCTGCCGGACGCATCGTTGCTACGGTTGCCACGTCGCGGGGCGTGGCGCAGCCTGGTTAGCGCGCTAGTCTGGGGGACTAGAGGTCCCGAGTTCAAATCTCGGCGCCCCGATCGTGGAAAGCCCCGCTCAGGCGGGGTTTTCCCCGTCGTCGCAACCGACGCCCTGGACTGCGATTCCCGCAGGGCGTATCGTCACTTCACGGTGGCGGTCGCGGATCTCGGCGTTGCGATGGGGCCCCGCAACAGGCGGCGGCTGACGAAAGGAGGAATCGCTCTCGGACTGATCGCGGCCGCAGTCGCGGCGGGCGCGTTCTTCATCCGCTCGTCGAGCCAGACCGTGTCCGGCGCTTCGCACCACGCGCGCTCGGGTGCGTCGTTCAACGCCGCCGACATCTATCCCGGGATGAGCAAGGCGCAGCTCCTCCGGCTGGCCGGTCAACCGGCGGCGAAGCCGGGAACCTGCTGGCTCTATCACACCGACCAGGAGATCGGGCCGCCCGGTCACGCGGTCCACCTGGACGCACTGAAGGCCTGCTTCTTCGCCGGCCACGTCTACGACATTCGCGACAAGATCGACGGGAATTGGGCGAAGCCCGCTCCTGCGCGTCTGCCGTCGCCCGTCGGTTGAGCGAAGGCTGACGACCCAGGCCGCGCGAGCAGCCCGCGCGGAAGAATGGCGGCATGGCCGAGGCCGCAGCGAATCCGAAGGCGGCGCTCGTGCGGCTGCGGGCGAATCGCAACTTCCGGATGCTGTGGATCGGGCAGGTGCTGTCCGACCTGGGGTCGCAGATCGGCACGCTTGCCTATCCGCTCCTCGTGCTCGCGCTCACGCATTCGGTCGTGATCGCCGGAGCCGTCGGAACCGTCGCGAGCGCCGCCGCGTTCGCCGTCAGGCTGCCGGCCGGGGCGCTCGCCGACCGGCTCGACCGCCGGCGGACGATGATGGCGTGCGACGCCGTGCGCGCCCTGGCGCTGGCCGTACTGGCGGCGCTTGTTGCGCTCGGTGCACTCGCATGGCCGATCGTCAGGGTCGTTGCGGTCGTCGACCGCGCCGGCGACACGCTCTTCACGCCCGCGTCGACGGCCGCGCTCCCGCTGATCGTCGACAACGAGCAGCTGGAGGCGGCGTGGGCGGCGACGGAGGCTCGGCAGTACGCGGCGAATCTCGCCGGCCCTGCGCTCGGAGGCTTCCTGTTCGGCCTCGGCCGGACCGTGCCGTTCGTCGCCGACGCGGTCTCGTACGGCATCTCCTTCCTGACGACGAGCCGCATCGACGGTCGGTTCGGTCCGTCGGGTGACGCTGAACGGCGCGGTCTCTGGGCCGAGGCGATGGACGGGGTCCGGATGCTGTGGCGCGACCGCCTGCTGCGCGCCGTGCTCATCCAGGCGCCCCTTCTGAACTTCGCATTCACCGGCGCCATCTTCACCGTGACGCTCGGCCTCCGCCGTCACGGTTCGTCGGCCGTCGTCGTCGGCGGCGCACAGGCCGCGATCATGCTCGGGGGGCTGCTCGGTGCGTTCGCCGCGCCGGCGATTCAGCGGCGCGTCACCGTCATGCAGTCGATCCTCCTTCTCTCCGTCCCGGGCTCGGTCCTGATGGGAGTCGCGGCGATCGTGATGCCTTCTCCGGCCGTTGCGATCCCGCTGGCGATCCCGCTCCTCCTTTCCCCTGCGACGAACGCCGTGCTGTTCTCGGCGCTGCTCCGCCAGACGCCCGAGTCGATGCGCGGGCGCGTGAACAACGCGCTCTTGCAGGTTGCGATCGGTCTCGCCACGCTCGCACCGCTCGTCAGCGGCGTCGTCATTGAGCACCTGTCGGCGCGCTGGGCGATGGGCGTGTTCGCGCTCGTGCTCGCCTCTGTCACTCCGGTGGCGCTGAGATTCCCCGCCCTTGGGAGGTGACCTGCTTCGGCGGGCAGACCTGGTCCGAGTAGGAGCAGAAGACGCAGCAGTCGCCGTCGAGCGGACGCAGGTGCGCAGCGCAGGACGGGCACGTGTAGAAGAACCGGCAGGAGCCGGTCGCCATCGTCTCGACGTGCGCCGCACCGCACGCGGGGCAGACCAGGGTCGCCTGGAGTTGCATGCATCTACACTAGGGACCCGTGGAGCAGGTGTTCGTCGCCCTCGGTCACGCCGGTAGCGATGCGTATGCCGGGCTCGAGTCCTTCCCGAACCCCGGTATTGCGCGCGTCGAGCTCGTCAGCGACGAGCTGAGCGCCGTCTGCCCGATCACGAGCCAGCCCGACTTCTACACGGCGACGATCGCGTACGAGCCGCGCGACCTGTGCCTCGAGTCGAAGTCCCTGAAGATCTATCTCTCGCGCTTCCGCGACGAGGGTGTCTTCTGCGAGGCGCTTGCGGTTCAGATCCGCGACGAGGTGGCAACTGCGCTCGAGCTCGAGCAGAGCGCCGTGCAGGTGACGCTCCGCCAGAAGGCGCGCGGCGGCATCACGATTACCGCGGCGGTCTGACGGGAACCCGGGCCGCATGGCCGACGACGAAGACGATCCCGCGACCGAGGGCGACCGCACCTGGCGCGAGCGCACGCAGGAGACCGGGGAGCAGGCCGAAGAGCTCCAGCCGCCGCACGACCCGGAGACCGAGCGCGGCGATCCCTCTCCGCAGACCTGAGCGCGTTACGCGGCCGCGTTGCCGCCGAGCTGGGCGAGCAGCGCGGCGATCGTCGCGTCCTGCTGGGCGATCCGCTTGTCGCGCTCGGCGAGCTCCGCCGTCAGCGCACGCACCTGTTCACGCAGCCCGAGTGACGACTCTGCCGGTGCCTGACTGCTCTGGCTGACCCGCAGGTCGTTCCACTGCTCGCTCAGGACGCCCGCGAGGCCGACGCGCGTGACGAAGCCGAGCTCCACGAGCACCTCGCCGAGCTTCGTGCCCGACTCGCTCTGGTGGACCAGCGCCTGTTGCAGCTGCTCCTCCGAGATCAGCCCACGCTCGACGCAGATGTCGCCGAGACGCCTCTTTGCC